>JAICEP010000005.1 GCA_025924095.1 Sorangium sp. | reverse complement strand
GAACATGAAGGATCTTCTCCCCGTCCTCGAGGCGATTGCCCGCCAGCAGAAGCCCCTCCTCATCATCGCGGAGGACATCGAGGGTGAGGCGCTCGCGACGCACGTCGTCAACAAGCTCCGTGGCACGCTCCACTGCGCGGCCTGCAAGGCGCCGGGCTTCTGCGATCGCCGCAAGGAGATGCTGAAGTACATCGCGATCCTCAACGGCGGTCAGGTCATCGCGGAGGAGCTCGGCCTCAAGCTCGAGAACGTCACGATCAGCGATCTCGGCCGCGCCAAGACGGTCATCATCGACAAGGACAACACCACGATCGTCGGCGGCCAGGGCAAGAAGGACAAGATCAAGGCCCGGCAGCAGGAGATCCGCGCCCAGATCGAGAACACCACGAGCGACTACGACCGCGAGAAGCTCCAGGAGCGGCTCGCGAAGCTCGTGGGCGGCGTCGCGGTGGTCAAGGTCGGCGCTGCGACCGAGACCGAGATGAAGGAGAAGAAGGCCCGCGTCGAGGACGCGCTCCACGCGACCCGCGCGGCCGTCGAGGAGGGCATCGTCCCGGGCGGCGGCGTGGCGCTCATCCGCGCGCAGAGCGCGCTCGAGAAGATCCAGGTCAACGACGAGCAGCGGTTCGGCGTGAACATCATCCGCCGCGCCATCGAGGAGCCCCTCCGCCAGATCTCGGCCAACGCCGGCGAGGAGGGCTCGATCGTCGTGCAGAAGGTGCGCGAGGGCAAGGACTCGTTCGGCTACAACGCGGCGTCGGGCAACTACGGCAACCTGCTCGAGATGGGCGTCATCGATCCGGTCAAGGTCGTCCGGTCGGCGCTCCAGAACGCGGCCAGCGTCGCCAGCCTGATGCTCACCACGGAGGCGCTCATCGCCGAGCGCCCGAAGGACGAGAAGGCGGCGGCCGGCGGGGCCCACGCGGGCCACGGCCACGACTTCTGATCGCGGCGCGGGCAGCTAAGCCCGGCGGGCGAGGGCCGGCTTCCCCCTGGGGATGTCGGCCCTTCGCCATTTCGACTTCCGGCAGGCCGCGACGCGTGATCTGATCCGCGCAGGTCCGCGATGAGCACCCTGACTACCGAGCGCCTAGATCTGACCCCGGTCTCGCTACCCCTGCTCGAGGCGGTCATCCGCGGAGATCGCCTCGAGGCTGAGGCGATCTCCGGCGCGCGCTTCCCCGACGCCTGGCCCGGGCGCGCGCTCGTCGAGCGCGCCTTCAGCTCGCCCCTCGACCGGCTGCGCGAGGATCCGGACGCCTTCCTGTGGGGCACGCGGCTGATGGTGACGCGCGGTCAAGAAGAGCGCGTCGTCGTGGGCAGCGTGGTGCTGAACGGCCGGCCCGACGCGACCGGCACCGTGGAGATCGGCTACGGCGTCGAAGGCAGGTCCCAGGGACAGGGCTACGCGACCGAGGGGTCGCGCGCCGTCCTTCGCTGGACGCTGCAGCAGGCGAGCGTGAGGCGCGTGATCGCCACCACGCCGGCCTGGCACCGCGCGTCGCTCCGGGTGATCGAGAAGCTCGGGATGCGCCCTGCCGGGACGCTCGATCACGACCTCCTGGGCGAGCTCCTCGTCTTCGAGCGCTTCCGCGAGTAACGGCCCCTCGCCCCGCGCGGACACCGCGCGGCGGCGCGGCTCAGCCGCCGGCGCGGCTCAGCCGCCGGCGCGGCTCAGCCGCCGGCGCGGCTCACGCCGCCGCGCGGGTCGCGCCGCCGAGCCCACTCGCACAGGGTCATGCCTGCGGCGATCGCCACCGGGTACGAGTGGTTGATCCCGTACATGGGGATCGCGATCACGTCCTCGCACGCGTCGAGCAGCACCGGCGGCAGCCCGTCGTCCTCGCTGCCGAAGAGGAAGACGAGCCCGTGGGGCAACGGCGCCTCCCAGAGGGTCCGCCGCGCGTGATCGCGCTCGACGCCGATGAGCGGGCGGCCGCGCGCCGCCTCCAGGAAGGCCGCCTCGTCGGGGCACTCGACGAGGGTCTCGTACTTCTGCATGCCCATCGAGGCGCGCTCGTAATAGGGCTCGGTCCCGATCAGGAAGATCTCCCGCACCAGAAAGGAGTGCGCGACGCGGATGATGGCGCCGATGTTGAACGGGTTCTTCGCGCGGCAGACGGCGATCGAGAAGTCATTCCGCAGGGGGGCGAGCTCTTCGCGGATCTCCAGGGTGGTGAGCCCGAACGGCGGGATCTTCACGGCGCGCTGGCTCCCTTACTCGGCGGCAGAGAAGCGATCGAACAGCGGATAGATGGGCCCCTCGTGGACCCTGAGCCGCTCGGTCGCGCCTGTGGTGTGCTTGACGAGGAGCACGAGCCCGGCGCGCGGCGCGGCGTCGAAGACGCCCCGGATCGCGGCGACCGACAGGCGTCGCACAGGCCGCCCCGCAATCTCGAGCACCTCGTCGCCCTTGCGGAGCCCGGCGCGCTCGGCGGGCCCTCCCTCCACGGTCCGCGCGATGAACGCGGAGCCCGAGTGCAGCTCGTACCAGAAGCCGAGGCCGAGCTTGGCGTGGGCCGGCTCGAACGCCAGCGTGAGCCAGCCGCCCCCGTCGAGCTCGACCTCGATCTCCGCGCCGGCGCGCTGCGCAGCGGTCGGCCGGCCGATGTCGCGTACCCCGATCGGCGTGTCGAGGAGCGCGTCCGACTCCCAGACCTCCACGCGGAGCCGATCCTCGGGTGAAATATGAAAATTTCCGCTGGGAGCGTCGGGCCACGTCGGGTCCAGGGTGTCCGATTGCACCTTGGTCCGAAAGATCTCCTCGCCGTTGACCAGGACGCGGGCATAGGGGTCGGGGAGGCCGCCCGCCTCTGGATCCCAGGCTCGACCGTCCCGCGTGCGTTCCGGGATCCTGGCCTGGACGATCCGGAGCCACCGGACGTCCTCAGGCGGCGGAGGATGCAGCTCCTGCCCTGGAGGGGGCTCGTGGAGCCGCGTCGCGAGCTCCGGGTAGAGGAACGAGCAGCCACCTGCGGCGAGCAGGATGCTCCCTGCGGCGAGCAGCTTGGACAACACAGGCGCGCAGAGCGCGCGACGCTTTCGGAAGGCCACGATGGCGCCATTTTTGGCCGGTGCCGGCGTCAGCCGCAACTAAACCGTGCTATTTCGGGCTCCCATGCAGGACTCGCCCGTCATCGCTACCAGCGACCTCAGCGAGCACGTCGACAGCAGGGTCGTGCTCCGGGGATGGCTCTACAACAAGCGCTCGAGCGGCAAGCTCCACTTCCTCGAGCTCCGCGACGGCTTCGGCACCGTCCAGTGCGTGATGGCGAAGAGCGACGTCGGCGACGAGGTCTTCGCGGCGGCGGACAGGGTGACCCAGGAGAGCGTGATCGAGGTCACGGGTCAGGTGAAGGCGCACCCGAAGCGCGCCGGGGTGGTCGAGGTCGTCGCGTCCGGCTTCCGCCTGCTCGGCCCCACCTCGGGCGAGTACCCCATCTCCCCGAAGGAGCACGGGACCGATTTCCTCATGGATCACCGCCACCTCTGGCTGCGATCGAGGCGGCAGCACGCGATCTTGCGCGTGCGTCACACCATCATCCAGGCCATCCGCGACTTCTTCGACGGGCGAGGGTTCACGCTGGTCGACGCGCCCATCTTCACGCCGAACGCGTGCGAGGGGACGAGCACGCTCTTCCAGACCGATTACCACGGCGACAAGGCGTACCTCACCCAGTCGGGACAGCTCTACATGGAGGCAGCGGCGGCCGCGTTCGGGAAGGCGTACTGCTTTGGCCCCACGTTCCGCGCGGAGAAGTCGAAGACCCGCCGCCATCTGGCCGAGTTCTGGATGGTCGAGCCCGAGGTCGCGTTCATGGACCTCGAGGGGGATATGGACCTCGCCGAAGACTTCCTCTGCTTCATCGTCGAGCGCGTCCTCGAGCGGCGCCGGCCCGAGCTCTCCGTGCTCGAGCGCGACGTCACGAAGCTCGAGGCCGTCAAGAAGCCGTTCCCGCGCATTCGTTATGACGAGGCCGTCGCCCTCCTGAACGAGGCGCGCGTGGAGAAACGTAAGATAGCGGCAGAGTCTGAAGTTCCGGACTTTCCCTGGGGCGAGGACCTCGGCGGCGAGGACGAGACGATCATCTCCAGCCGGTATGATCGCCCCGTCATGATCCACCGCTATCCGGCCCAGGTGAAAGCCTTCTACATGAAGCGCGATCCGACGGACGACCGGCTCGCCCTCTGCGTCGATGTCCTGGCGCCTGAGGGCTATGGTGAGGTGATCGGGGGCGGGCAGCGCGAGGACGATCTCGCCACACTCGAGCGGGCAATCGAGACGCATCAGCTGCCCCCCGAGGCGTTCAGCTGGTACCTGGATCTGCGCCGGTATGGCACCTTCCCGCATGCGGGCTTCGGGCTGGGTGTCGAGCGGAGCGTCGCCTGGATCTGCGGCCTGCCCCACGTGCGCGAGACAATCCCGTTCCCGCGTATGCTGAATCGGCTCTCGCCTTAGTGCCGCGCGTCAAAGCTCCTGACGGTATGTCTTGCCGCCGCTCTGCCGCGCCTCGCGCCCCGCGCGGGGCTGCTCCTCGGGTCTCGGCCGCGCGCTCTGCCCCGAGCCGCGGATGCACAGCTGCTGCTGCTGCGCAGCGGCCCGCGGCGCAGCAGCCGCCGCCTGCGCCGGCCGCACGTCGCGACGCCAGCGCGAGCTACCGGCGGGGCGGCCGAGCGCTGGAGGACGCGCGCCACGGCGCGATGCGCCACGGCCTCGACGCGATGAGCCGACGCGTAGAGCAGAGCAGACGAGGCTAGCCGCTCGCGGGGGAAGGAGCGGGGAGGAGAGGGAAGGAGCGGCAGGTAGGAGCGCGTCGTGCGAGGAGCGTGAGTAAGAGGTAACGCGACCGGCACCGGCGGCACCGGCACAACGAGAACGAGAACGAGCGGCGGGCAGTGTGGTCAAGCCGTGCCCGCGACCAGCGTCGCCGCTGGGGATCCGTTTTTGCTCCGCTTGCAGGGCGACTCTGTCGTATCAAGAAAGCATAGGGCGCAACCCGCGACCCACGCTCACTCGGCCGACCGACGGAGCCACCCCTGCTTGCAGATGAGGGAGCGCTCTACCGGCGAGCCGGACCCTGCCCCGCCCCCCGGCCCAACTCGCGAGGACAAAGCTATGGCTCGTCTCGTCGGCTTTATCGGTAACCGTCCGGATCTCGGCGCGCGTGCGATCGAGCTTGAAGACCGTGCCCTCACGGTCCGGCGAAGGGAGGGCGTGATCCCTGGCTGGGGCGTCGGCTTCTACCAGGGAGGAGAGATTCTCCTCAAGCGCCGGCCGATCGACGATCGACCCGAGATCAGCCTGGTCGACATGACCAAGGATGTGCGCGCCGACATCCTCGTGGCGCATGTCCGGGCTGCGACGGTCGGCAGCCTGCGCACCGAGAACACGCACCCCTTCCGCTACCGGCAGTGGCTGTTCGCCCACACGGGCACGGTCGAAGGGTTCGCCCGACTGCGGAGCCAGCTGAGCGACTCGCTGCCGCAGTTTCTCCAGCGCGACGTCCGCGGCGAGACGGACAGCGAGATCCTCTTCCACCTGTTCCTGTCGTTCCTCCACGACAGCGGCCAGCTCGATCGGCCCAACGTGGACGCGGCGAGCGCGCGGGCGGCCCTCCGGTCCTCCGTATCGCTCGTCGATCGGCTCTGCGCGGAGGAAGGGGCCGGACCGAGCGCGATGAACATCGTGGTCACGAACCCGGAGTACCTGCTCGCGGCCCACGGCGGCACGCCGATGGCGTACCGCATCTACCAGGGCAGCGACGACATGGAGCGGCTCCTGAGCGACGGCGGCCTCGGCCGGATGCGCATGCCCGACTACGCCGCGAGCCGGTTGACGCTCGTCGCGTCGGACTTCGACGACGACCAGGCCCCCGCGGGGTGGACCGACGTCGGCGAGCGTGCGATCGTGACGTTCACGCGCGCCGATGCTCCAGCGATCGAGCCGATCTGACCGCCCCCATGGCCCGCAGGGGGCCGGGGTGCATGCATGGCCGGCCGGCGTCCCCGACGCCTCGCAAGCGCCGCTGGCGCTCCCTTCGCTGCTCATCGCCGTGCTCATCGCCTCATCCCTCCTGGGGTGCGAATTTGGAGGAACGGCCTCGTTTCCCACCGCTTCCGAGCTCCCCGACGAGCGTCGCCGCCCGGACGGCGTGGCGATCGATCCGACGAGCGCTCCACCGCAACCCGCGAACCAGGCAGACGCCAGCGACAGCGTCGTGACCCTCCGGACGCCGCTCGGCGTCGGCCTGGCGCTGGACATCGTGGCGGAGTTCTTCAAGCGGATCATCGCCGAGGACAGCGAGGCGCTGAGCGAGCTGCTGACGCGCGATGCCCTCGCGATCCACACCGGCTCCGGCGGATCGGGGCAGCCGCCGAGCGCCGGGCTCTGGTGGGAGCAGCGGTTCCGGCGGCTCGAGTACGGCAAGCTCGCCGGAGAGCCGGTCTACCGGGAATCGGAGCTCCAGATCTTCCGGGCGGAGGACGTGCTCGCGACGCCGCAACACCCAGCGATCCAGCCCGAGACGCTCGACGACCAGGACATCGTGATCCGCGTGCCGATCATGACGGCTCGGATCGCGGCGGATCGGCTGCTCGGCGACGAGCTCGTGGTCTGGCTGCGGCGAGACGGACCGAGATTCAAGATCTATCGGCTGCTCGAGGACTTCCAGCTACAGTAGGCTTTGCGCTTGTGCCACATCTCCGACAAGATCAGGGCTCGATGAGCCGCCTCAAGATCGCGTTCGTTGGCTCCGGGGGGGCGGCGCGAGGCCTGGCGCACCTCGGCGTGCTGAAGGCCTGCGAGGAGCTCGGGATCCACCCAGAGATCTACGTGGGCGCGGGAGCTGGCGCGCTGGTCAGCGCGACGTACGGGCAGGACATCCCGCTCGATGTGCTGCTCGACGCCTACCGCCTCCCGTGGAGACGACGTCACCGCGGACCTCGCCTCCACGTCTCGAGCTTCTTCGGACCGCCCGCGCTGCGCGATCTGCTCGACCCGGGGTACCTCTGCTCGGGGGTGTTCTCGATCGATCGGCTCGAGCGCTACGTGCGCCGGACGCTGCCGATCAACGATTTCCGGCAGCTGCCGCACGCGGTCTACGTGACGGCGGTCGACGTGGACAGCGCCAAGCGCGTCGTGTTCGGCCCGGGCTACGACGAGGCCACGCCGATCAGCCAGGCGGTGGCCGCGAGCTGCTGCGTGCCCGGCCTGTTCCGACCCTACCGCATCAACGGCCGCTATCACCTGAGCGGCGAGGTGATCCGGACGCTCTCCGCCGACGTGGCCGTGAACGCTGGCGCGAACATCGTGATCATCTCCAACATCTACCGTCCCGAGGAGCGCGACGAGTCGCAGCGCTCGATCGCGAGGAGCGGCGCGCCCGGCGTCGTCCGGCAGTCGCTCAGCATCCTCCTGGCCGAGAAGGAGCGCCGCGGCGTCGAGCTCCTCTCGAAGCTCTACCCGAGCGTCACCTTCCTCGACGTGGCGCCCGCGATCGGCCGATACAGCTACATGAACCGGTTCGCCGCGAAGCCGCTCGTCCTGCGCGGCTACCGCACGGCGCTCCGCGTGCTCGCCGCCGCGAAGGAGAAGGGCGTCTTCGATGCCCCCTCATCGAAGAGCGCGCTGAACTAGCTCCGCCCCCTGCGTCGCTCGACGGCGCCACAGGGCAGCGGCCGAGCGGCTACATCCCCGCGACGATGCGGTACTCGTCCTGGTGCTCCACCAGCTCGAGGCGGTTGTCGTCCACCTTGCGGCGCCACTCTTCGCCCTTGCGACCCGGGATGCGGTAGCTGGCGCTGAAGGTGTAGTCGACGAAGATGAGGTCATCCTCCCTGAGGACGCGCCGGTAGCGGATCTCGTAGCGGATGGCGCGCGCGTCCTGGAACTTGCCGTTGAGGTACTCGCCCAGGCCGGCATAATCGAGGTCGTCCGCCGCGTCGATGTTGCCGCCGTCCTCGTAGTACTTGGGCGAGGCGAGCTGGAGCAGCGCACCGACGTTCTTGCTCTCCACCGCGTTGCGGTACTTCTCGCAGAACGAGATGATCTTGCGGTTGTCGTCGTTGTCCTCGACGTCCGTGTTCGGGATGTAGTGGGTCGCGCAGCCGGCGAGGACGGTCGAAGCGACGACGAGGAACGAGGCGACAGCTTTTGTTTGGCGGCAGAGCATACGCGGGCAGGACAACGCTCAGTGGAAGTAGCTGATTCCAGCCGGGGACCTTGCCAGATCGAGGTGCAGATCGGCAAGCGAAGCGATCAAGACCACGGCGGATGACACGGACGGGCGTACCCGCTACCCGTGCTCATCGAGCCAGCGGAGGAGGGCGAGATGACCGACCGGCCCCTCGTGGTCGACAGGGAGGTCGAGCTCAACCTGGCGCAGGCGCCCGGCGTCGCCGGGTGCCGCCTGGAGGAGGAGCGCGACGGCGCCGCAGGCGAGCGCGCGGTGCTGCGCGCCGGTGAGGCCGAGCAGCTCGCGCGCGACCGGCCCCGCGTCGTCGGCCGCGACGACGACCATGCGATCGGCGTCGGAGGACGCGACGAGCTCTGCCGCGGCGCGGAGCGCCTCCAGCGCGCCACCGAGCCCGGCGCCGACCGCGAAGCTCGGCCCGGTGAGCTGGTACGCGATGGCGCACTCGCCCGCGATCGCGTTCGGCGACGTGGCGGGAAAGAGCCGCGGATCGACGAAGCGGGCCCCGCGCGCGCGACGGCGGGCATCGTAGACCTCGTTGGTGTCGATCGTCGCGAGCGCATGGCCCGCGACGATGCCGGCGCCCCGCAACGAGTCGGCGCCGACGACGTCGGCGAGGGCCGCCACCGCGGTCAACCCGAGACGGCAGAGCGCGTCGAGGCGCGCGAGGCGGTCGCGCGCGATGCCGGTCGCCTCGGCGAGGCGTCCGAGATCGAAGCCCGTCACGCGCGCCTCTGCGCGAAGGTACACCGGGCGAGCGCGCCGCGGCGTTCGACCGCTCGCGCAGGACGTGAGCAAGAGCGCGGCGTTGGCGCCGCCGAAGGCCGCCGAGAGCTTGAGCGCCGCAGCGAGCGGGCGCGGCTCGGCGCGCTCGAGCAGGAGGGCCGGAGCGTCGGGATCGAGCTCGCCTTCGGACGCCGCCGGAGGGGCGATGGACGCCGCGAGGGCAGCCGCGGCCGAGAGCGTCTCGAGCACGCCCGCGGCCCCGAGCGTGTGTCCGATCTGCGCCTTGAACGGGTGGACCACGGGCGGAGGGAGATGGGCGCCCGGCGGCTCGCCCGAGCCCTCCGCGGGGCAGGGCGTCGCGAGCAACGCGGCGATCGCGCGCGACTCCATCGCGTCGTTGTAGGGCGTCGCCGTCGCGTGGGCGCTGACGAGGCCGACGCGCGAAGCAGGCCACCCGGCGTCGGCGAGCGCCGCAGCGCCGGCGCGCATGAGCCCCGAGCCCGTCCGATCCGGGGCGGTGATGTGCACCGCGTCCGTGGAGGCGCCGAAGCCGGCGACGCGAACCATCACCGGGGCGCCGCGACGGCGATCCTCGCGGACGAGGGCGACGACGGCCGCGCCCTCGCCGAGCGCCATGCCGTCACGGCCGAGGCGGAAGGGCCGCGACCTGGACGCCGTCGTCGCGCGGAGCGCCTCGAAGCCGGCGGCGACGAAGGTGCTGAGGGCGTCGTAGCCGCCGGCGAGCACGAGATCGCAGGCGTCGCGATCGAGCCAGCGGAGGCCGAGGCCGATGGCCAGGGTGCTCGCCGCGCACGCGGCGAGCAGGTGCGTGCGCCGCGGGGTCCGCTCCAGCCCGAACGCGGCGAGCGCGTCGTTGAACGGCGCGAAATAGGTCGCGCCCGAGGCCAGCGCGGCGAGCGAGGCGGCGTCGGCCCCCTCGGCCCGGGCAGCGAAGAACCGCTCTGCGGTGAGCATGCCGCCGCTGGACGTGCCGAGGGCGATGCCGATGCGCTCGCCCCGCCAGCCCGGGCGCACGCCCTCCAGCGCCGAGAGCGTCTGCGAGAGCGCGGCCTTCAGGAGATCGGTGGCGCGATCGGTCCCCGGAGCGACGCCGAGCGCTGCGGGCGCCCGAGCGGCGAAGGGCCGCAGGAGACCGGCACGCGCGAGCCCTTCGTCGCGCGCGATCGCGACAGGCGCGGGCTCGCCAGCGTCGGGGACGCGGTAGGCGAGAGGGCCGAGGCCGAGCGCGGAGACAGCGCCCGAAGCGATGACGCAGGCATCGCTCATGAGTCGTCCCCCGGCCCGGTCGCATCGGGATCGACGAAGGCGCGCGGATCCGGCGCGCGGTCCCGCTCCTCGGCCTCGCAGAGCACCGTGACGAGCAGCCCGGTCGACGCCTGCGCGTAGCGGACGTGGCCGCAGCCCATGCCCTGGGCGATCACGATCTCCTCATCGAGCCGGCGCCGGCGCGCGCCCTCCGCCGACCACGTCGTGCGGCGCGCGCCGATCAAGCCGCGGTCGTTGATCCGCAGATCGATCACGGCGTCGCCGTCACGCAGGACGAAGGCGGCCGTGCTCGCGGCGCGCTCGTACCAGAGCAGCGTCCCCGCTGCCGGGTGGAGCATCCACCAGCGCAGGAAATCTACCGGCAGGCCGCGGAGCGATGCCCGTGGCGTCGCGGCATCGCCGCGCTTCAGCAGATCGAGCGCGGGGACGGCGAAGCGGAAGCGGTCGCCGCGTGCCCATAGATCGAGCGCGGTGGTGCCGCCTGGCCCGAGGAGGATCATCCGGAGCGCGCCCTCCGGCTCGAGGACCGCGCTACCCGCCGCGCGGGCGCTCCCGTCGAACGCTGGCGGTGCGATCGCGATCGCGCCGCGGGCCTCGAGCACCTGGCCGGTGCGCGGCTCTCGCAGCGCCAGGCGGACGCGGAGCGTGCGCGGGCCGGCCCCCTCGACCTCGCGGCGGAGATCTGCGAGGCGCTCTCGCCCCTCGCGCCACGCCGATCGATCCGGCCGCGCGGCGGACGTGCCCGGCGACGGGAGAGGCAGCATCCGCGCAAACTCGGCGTCGAGCGGGCTGCCGCGCCGCGCGACGTTGGCGGCGCAGGCGGGGGCGCACGCGAGCGAGAGCAGCAGGCACGCAGCGCTCACGAGGCGGCGCACACGACGGCCCGGCGCAGGCAGCGATGTCGTCACGCGTCGCCGGGAGCGACCAGCAGGATGGCGTATCCGCGGTCGGGCGCGCCGCCCAGGATGAGCACGCTCGCGAGGGCGCCGCTCGCGAGCGCCGCGACCGCCGCAGCCGCAGCGAACCCGCCAGCGCCCTCGTGATCGCCGGCGCGCGGCGCCAGCGTGCAGCACGGAACCTCGGCCCACGGCGAGCCCCGCAGGCAGGCGACGATGCGCTCCGCCTTCCGCCCGACGAACACGGCGGCGGGCGTCGGGACGCTGGGCTGCACGCGTTGCGCGACAGCTTCGGGAGGGCCGGGGGGCACCGGCACCGGCGCTCCCGCGAGCATCCCCGCGCCGTCGCCGCGCCAGGAGCTCCACCAGGCCACCGTCGCCATCGGGCGCGCCCCCCGCTCGCGCACTCGCGCGGCGCTCTCGAAGAGCAGCACGGCGGCGCCCTCGCTGCGCACGCCGCAGCTGACGACCTGCGAGCAGATCGGACCGAGGCACCGCTCGACCATGGGGCTCGCCTCCTCGACGCTGCCGGCGGCGAGCACCTCCCCTTCCCCGGCGGTGATGAGCTCGATGGCCGTGACCATGGCCGCCTCCGCGGTCGCGCCGAGATCGGCCATGGCGAACACCGGCCCGCGGAGGCCCAGGTAGATGGAGGCGTGCCCGACCGGTGACGAGGGGACCAGGTTCGGGAAATCGGCGGGGCTCGCGTACTTCGCCCCCTTGTCGTAGATGCGCCGCATGTAGGCGGTCGAGGCGTCGACGCTGCCGAAGGAGGCGCCGACGATGGCGCCGGGCAGGGTGCGGCTCGGCGCGACGTCAGCCGCCGGGTCGTCCGCGCCGGCAGCGCCCTGAGCCGCGCCGCCGAGGCCGGCATCCGAGATCGCCGTGAGGATCGCGGCCGTCGCCAGGCGGCCGGCGCGATCGAGCCGCCTCGCGCGCGCGAGATCGAGGTGCGCGCCCGTGTTGAAGGCGATGGGGCCCTCAGGTGGCGGAGGGCCGGGCTCGAGGTACGCGGCGCCGCCGCGGGACGCGAGGACGCCGAGCGGACCGATCGTCGCGGCCGCCGTCACGACGACCGAGCGCCGCACAGGCGCGCTGCCGACGCCGAGCGGCGGCGGAAACCGATCGGGCTGCGTGAACACGAGCACGCTGTCCGTGCCACCGAAGCCGAAGGAGTTCGACATCGCCGCCCGGATTGGCGCCTCGCGCGCCTCCTTGAGGTGCAAGAGCTGGCACGCCGGATCGACCTCCTCGAGGCCGCCGGTCGGCGGCATCACGCCGCGCGCGATGGCGAGGGCGGTGATCGCCGCCTCGACCGCGCCCGCAGCGCCGAGCGTGTGCCCGATCTGCCCCTTGGACGACGAGACGGCGATGCGGCTCACCTCGGCGCCGAGACAGGCGCGCAGGGCGGCGCTCTCCATGACGTCGTTCAGCGGCGTCGCGGTGCCGTGCGCGTTGACGTAGTCGAGATCCGAGGGCGAGAGCGCCGCGCACCGGAGCGCGTCGCGCATGACGCGGGCGGCGGTGCGCCCCTCGCGCTCGGGGTTCGTGATGTGATGCGCCTCGGCGCCGGTCGCCCATCCGCGGAGCTCGACGATCGGCTCCGCTCCCCGCGCGCGCGCGGCATCCTCCGACTCGAGCAGCAGGAACGCCGCAGCCTCGCCCAGGTTCAGCCCGGCGCGCCGCCGATCGAACGGGCGGCACGGATCCGGATCGACGGCCGCGAGGGCGCCGAAGCCGGTGTACGTCAGCCGGCACAGGCCGTCGGCGCCCCCCGCGAGCACGCGGGTGGACAGGCCGGCGCGGAGCCAGGCCGCGCCCAGCAAGACGGCATTGGCGCCGCTCGAGCAGGCGCTGCAAACGCTCCTCACCCGGCGGAACGGGCCGACGACGGCGCGGACGTGATCGGCGGTCGACGAGAGCGGGTGCGAGAGCATCCGCTTCAAGGGAGCGATCGCGCTGGGATCGTGCGAGAGCCAGGCGAGCAGCTCCTCCGTCTCGAACATCCCGGCGGTCGTCCCGCCGACCACCAGGTCGACCGGCATGGCCCCGGGGTCGACGCCCGCGTGTGCGAGCGCCTCGCGGGCCGAGAGCACGGCCATCGCGTCGGTCCGAGACCACCCTTCCGCCTCGCCCGGCGGAGCGACCTCCTCGGCGGAGAGATCGCGGACCTCCGCGGCGATGCGCGCGCGCGTCCCGGGGATCTCGAACAAGGAGAGCGGCGCGAAGGCCCGGTCTCCTGCGATGAGCCGGTCCATCGTCGCCCTCGCCCCGCGCGCCAGAGGCGAGACGACCCCGATGCCCGTCACCCAGATTCGCACGCTCGAACGGCTCTCTGCGGCGGGATCACGCGACCGCGGTCGACTTGAGGATGTGGGCCACGAGCGCGTCCACCGATGCGAAGATCGGCCTCGCCTCGTCGCCCTCCGGGATGCGGACGCCGAAGCGCTCCTCCACGCTCATGGCAAGCTGGAGCGCGTCCAGCGAATCGAGGCCCAGCCCCTCGCCGAACAGCGGCGCGGCGTCGTCGATGTCGGCCGGCGTCTTCCCCTCGAGGTTCAGCTCCTCGACCATGAGTTCTTTCAACTTCTGCCGCACGTCCTGCGCGTTCATGAGCACGTCCCTGCGGGGTAGCACAATCTCGCGCCATTCTACCAGGGGGCAGCGCTTTTTCTGACGGTTTGGTAAAGAGGCCCATGGCTCTCGTCGACTACGCCACCTCTGCAGGCGTCGCGCTGCTTACCCTCAATGATCCGCCCGTCAACGGGTACACCCACGAGATGATGAAGGACCTCGACGCGGCCATCCTCGAGGCCCGCTTCGACAACGATGTACATGTCATCGTCATCACCGGGCACGGCGAAAAGTTCTTCTGCGCCGGAGCGAACATGAACATGCTCCGCGAGTCGGATCCGACGTTCAAATACTACTTCTGTCTCCACGCAAACGAGACGCTGAGCCGCCTCGAGCACACGCCAAAGCTCTGCATTGCGGCGCTGAACGGTCACACGGTAGGCGGCGGCCTCGAGATCGCGATGGCCTGTGACCTCCGCATCGCCCGCAAGAACGCCGGAAAGATCGGCCTCCCAGAGGTAGCGCTCGGCGTCCTTCCCGGCACGGGCGGCACCCAGCGCCTCGCCAGGCTCATCGGTAAATCCCGGGCGATCCAGCTGATCTGCGAGGGCCAGACGTTCGATTTCGAGACGGCGCTCGCGGTCGGCCTGGTCAACGACGTCTGGGAGACGGCCTCCCACGACGAGTTCATGGACCGGATCCTCGCGTACAGCCACACGTTCACGCTGCCGGATCGCGCGGCCCTGGCGGTCGGACGCATCAAGCGCGCGGTGCAGACAGGCTTCGAGGTCGGACTCGAACAGGGGCTCGCCCTCGAGCGAGAACTGCAGGCGGAGCTGTTCGCATCGGAGGATGCTCGCGAGGGGCTCGCCGCATACATGGAGAAGCGGAAGCCGGTGTTCCAGGGAAAGTGAGCTCACGTTGCACGCACAGTGAAAATTTGTAGTTTATATTACAAATGAACAACCTGCCTGGGGTGGTCTGACGATTTTCAAATCGACGGGGGCTGCTGCACGTAAGTTCAGGCATGCAAGAGCCTCTTGGGCACGTGCCGCTCCTGGAGCGGCCCAGCTTCGAGACCGTGTACACGGTTGGCCTGTCGTTTCTCCGGCAAGCGCTCCGCTGGCTCGGGGTGGCGGAGCGCGACATCGACGACGTCCTGCAAGACGTGATGATCGCTGCGTACCACGCCCTGGAAAGCTTTGATCCGAGGCGCAGCACAGACGGGGCACGCGCCGGCCACCCCCCTTCCGGGCACGACCCCAGCTCGGAGCGCAGGGCGCCGCAGACAGCGATCCCGCTCGGCGAACCCCTCAAGCGCTGGCTGTTCGGCATCGCGTGGCGACAGGTAGGCCACTACCGTGGGCGAGCCCATCGCCGCCGAGAGATCGCGGTCGGCGCGGGGACGAGCTGGCCGTTCGACCTCGCCGACCCAGGCTTGAGCTCGGAACAGCTGCTCGCGCGCGAGCAGAGCGGCCAGCTCGTCGGCCGGTTGCTGGGAGCGATCGACCTCGAACGACGGGTCGTCCTGATCTTGCACGACCTGCTCGACGTGACGACCGCCGACATCGCGCGCGATCTGGACGTGAAGGAGAACACGGTGCGCAACCGCCTCCGGCTCGCCCGCGAGGACTTCCGCGTGGCGGTGAAGCGCATGAACGCCGAGGACCGGCGCGCGCTCCGCGATCCCTTGAGCCTCCCGGTCGCGGAGCGCTCACGAGCGGTGGACGGAGAGGCGCTCATGAGCGCGGCCAGGCTCGTCCCCGAGGTGCCGGATGCGATCCGGCGCAGGCTCTGGATCGCGGTGACGCGCGCGCTCGCCCACGCGCACACGGCCGGATCGAGCGCGCAGGCAGCCGCCGCGCCGCCCCTTTGAGCGAGCACCGAGCACGTCGAGACGGGCGCCGCCGGGAGCGGCGCGCGGGTCGGGCGCGATCAGTGCTCCAGCATCCTGCCGTAGTGCTCGGCGAGCGCCGTCCCACCGAGGCGGGAAAAGAAGGATGAATAACAGATCCAGATCGCCAGCCCGTTCATGTCGTCGAACAGCGGCGGGAGATACGGGGGCGGGCGGATGATCCCGTCGGTCACGTGCGCGTGGAGAACGGGGACGTCCTCGTGCGCGACCTTCCCCACGAACAGGAAGGGAATGAGCATCGCTCGATCGTTCTGGATGGCAGCGCGCATGAAGGCGTAGTTGAGGACAATCCCCTTGCAGTAGCAGGCGTCCTTCGTGAACGGCGCTCCCCCGGCGAGCACGCCGCCGCGGAAGACGCGCCGGGCATTCTGGAAGCACTCCTCTTCCTCGTAACCTTCGGTGCGGTACCACTCGAACACGTCGAGGAAGGACGCCCCGTCCTCCGCTTTGTCCACCGCGAGGATGCGGTCGTTCAGCTTCTTCGCGCGACGCGGCGTGCTCCTGAAGGTGAGGATCTCGAGCAGGACGGCGAGCCCTTCCTGAACCGCCGTGGTGCGCGGAGGCCCCTTCGCCAGCCAGCGCGCCACAGGTTGAGCCTGACCGTTCAGGCTGGTCGCGACGTGCACCCACCCCTCGTGCGCCTCGAGGATGTCGACGTCGCTCCTGGAGAACATCGCGCCGCTCCTGATCTTCACATAGTCGCTGCCAGCGGCGGCGTCCGCGAGGAGCGAGTCGTCCACGTGCACGCGGATCGACGCGCCGCCGAAGAAGCGGTCGAAGCGGCCGTTCAGCTCGAGCGCCGCCATCTCCGCCGTGATCTCGCGCTGCTGCGACGGGCCGAGCCGCTCACCGCCGATCGCCGTCAGAAGATCATAGAGCACGAACCCCATGTCCCGAACGCTCGTCTTCCCGTCGGGCAGCTTGTCCTTGGGGGAGCCGTAAAGCTCGCGGGACAGGGTGTAAAACGCCTTCGTTCCCCGCCCCGTGAGCATGGTCACGACCTTCCTGTACTCGTCCGCGGTCGTGCGGAGGATCTGGCCGAGCCGATCGCGCTTGCCGAGCTCCCGCTCGGCGTCGCGGAGGATCTCCTCGAGCTCGCGCTGCTTCGCCGCCGGGTCGAACCCGAGGTCGTCCAAGTAGGTCACCCTGGGAAGCTCGCGCTGCTTCGAGCGGAAAAACTGCTCCTCGACCTCGGCTTCCCACCGGAGCGCCTGGAGGATCCGGATCGGGCGCTGCGCCTCAAGCACCCGCTGGGCCAGGGTCGCGAGGATCTCCTTGTAGGAGCGCCACGGCCCCGCGACCGGCGGAAGCGGCGCGTGCGGGATCGGTCCGTCGTGCAGGCTCAGCGACTCCAGCGGCGCCGACGGCGCTTCGCCGTTTGCCCCACCGTCCTCGTCAGGGCCGCCCTGTCCACCCGCCGCGGGGGCCTCGATGCCGTCCTCCGCCGCGCCGGTGCCGCCGCTGGACGGCTCGTCCGCTGGCTCGCTCACCTTGAGCTCGCGCTGCGCCTCCCCGTCCGCCGCGTGCGTCCCCCTCCTCTCCCGGGCCTCAGAGCTCTGCGCCATCACAATCGATTGCTAACACTGGCTCACCGGTCGGAGCAAACCTCCACGGAGCAGAACCCCGCCGCGGCGAGCGCTGGCTCCGCCGGGTCCTTGTCGGCATCGCGGCCTCGGGGTACGAGCCCTGCCCGTATGAGCGATCCCGAGCACACGAACGACGCCGAGACGACCGCCGACGAGGCGTCGAGCTCCCTCTCGGATGCCGCGCTCCTCGAGCGCACAGCGGAAGGAGCCAAGCGGCTCCGCTCGGCGATCGCGGCGGCGGTGGTCGGGCAGGACGACGTGGTCGAGGCCATGCTGATCACGCTCGCCGCGCGCGGGCACGCGCTGCTCGTCGGCGTCCCGGGGCTCGCCAAGACGCTGCTCGTGTCGTCGCTCGCCAAGGCGCTCGACCTCAGCTTCGGGCGCGTCCAGTTCACGCCGGATCTGCTGCCCGCCGACATCACGGGGACCGACGTGCTGCACGAGCAGCACGGGTCCCGGAGCCTGCGCTTCCAACCCGGCCCCATCTTCCACAACCTCGTCCTCGCGGACGAGGTGAACCGGACGCCGCCGAAGACGCAGGCGGCGCTGCTCGAGGCGATGCAGGAGCGCAAGGTGACCGTCGGGACCACCACGCACGCCCTGCCCGACCCCTTCCAGGTGTTCGCGACGCGGAACCCGATCGAGCAGGAGGGAACGTACCCGCTGCCAGAGGCGCAGCTCGACCGCTTCCTGCTCGAGATCCACGTCACGTACCCGAGCGAGGCCGAGGAGCGCGAGGTGGCGCGGAGGACGACCTCGGGGAAGCCGCCGGTGATCGCGGCGGTGCTCCGGGCGGCAGAGGTGCGTGCGATCGGCGGCCTCATCCCGAGGATCCCGGTGACCGACGAGGCCGTGGATCTCGCGGTGCGCCTCACCAGGGCGACGCGGCCGGGGACGGAGCGCGCCGCGCAGGAGGTCCGGGACTACGTGCGCTACGGCGCGGGGCCGCGCGGGAGCCAGGCGCTCGTGATCGCCGCCAAGGCGCGCGCAGCGCTCCGCGGCGAGGCAGCTGCAGACGTGGACGACGTGAGGGCGCTGCTGATCCCGGCGCTGCGGCACCGGATCGTGCTGTCGTACCGCGCCGAAGCAGACGGCGTGCGCGACGTCGACGTGCTGAGCGCCGTGGAACGATCGGCGCGCTGAGCGCGCGTCCGTACCTCCCCGCCGCTCAGCGGGAGCGAGGCGCCGGCTGCTGCGCTTCCTTCACCGGGTCGACCGCCTTCATGGCCTTCAGATCCAGGGCGAAGCGCAACGTCCCCGGCCCACGCCCGTCCCAGCTCACCGCAACGACGCCGCTCTTCTTCAGGCCTGTCCAGCCGACGTCGCCGAGCAGCGATGTCACCAGCGCCGACAGCGAGGGCTCGTGCCCCACGAGCGCCAGCGGCTGCGGCCCCTGATACTGCGAGAGGAGGCGGAGGATGTCGGCGGTGTCCCGCGAGGGAGAGAGCTCGGCGACCACCGAGACCTCGTCGGTCAGCTCGGCAGCCTCGGCGATGATCTCCGCGGTCTGCACCGAGCGCACGAGGGGGCTCGTCCAGAGCGCCGCAGGGCATCGGCCCTTCTGCTTCGCGAGCCACCTGGCGACGCGCCGGGTCACCTTGCGACCCTTGCCCGTCAACCAGCGACCGGCGTCACCGAGGTCGGGCGCGTCATCCACGGCCTGGCCGTGGCGAATGATGAGGATCTCCATGCCGTGACCTTAGCCCGGGCGACCGCCAGCAGGGGAGCGCCGTGCGCGCGGACGAGGCGAGGGCGCCGGCCTCCGGGCCCTCAGAACTCGCACTGGCTGGTCGCGTCGTTGCAGTGCGAGCCCGGTGCCACGAAGGGGCAAACGCTCCCGAAGAAGCTGTTGCACGGCAAACCGCACGTGTACGCCGTGTGCGCGTAGCAGATCTGCCCCGCGTCGCAGTCGGCGTCCGAGGCGCACCGGCAGTTGAAGTCGTCGGGGATCCCGTTGCCGTTTTCATCGAGGCCGTCGCAGCACTCCGTCACGTAAAAGTCGCTTGCGCTGCAGTCCTCGTCAGCACAGTCGAGCGTGCCGTCGCAGTCGTTGTCGATCCCGTCGGTGCACGCGGCGGACCCGAACTCGGGGCCAGGCGCGGCGCCGTTCGCGCAGCCCCGGCAGGGGCCGAAGGCGGCGCAGTCGGGATCGGCGCAGTCGACGTGGTGATCGCCGTCGTTGTCGAGATCGTCGTCGCAGCGCTCGCTCGGGTTCGGGACAATCTCGACGTTGAGCACGAAGGGGCCCTCGTTCGCGCCGCTCCCGGGATCGATCGTGTAGCCATCGAGGAAGACGAAGTACGTGCCCGGGTACAGGATGCTGAAGTCGAGCAGCGAGGACCCCGATTCGCCGCCGCTGTCGTCGTCGCAGCCGATCTCCCGGCCGGCGTTGCAGATGCCGGTGCGGACGTAGAGCACCGAGTCGAAGCTCGACCCCCGCGAGTCGAGGCGCACGCGCGACGGCGTGGTGAGCACGAAGAAGAAGACCGCCTCGCCGGCGTCGCCGCCGCACGCGCCCAGGGTCTCGCTCACGTGGCCGGTGGTATCCCCCGTGTAGGTGCCGGTCCCGCGGATGCGCCTCGGCGAGAGGCAGTTCGCCTGCGCGAGCACGCACACCGGGCTGCTCGCGCAGTCCGGATCCCGGCAGTCGATCAGGGCGTCGCGGTCGTCGTCGAGCTCGTTGTTGCACTGCTCCGGCGTCGGCTCGCAGTTCGGCGCGAAGACGCAGGCGGCGTCGGCGCAGTCGATGTGCTCATCGCAATCGTTGTCGAAGCCGTCGTCGCAGATCTCCGGCACGCAACGATCGCAGGCCGGCGCGGAGATGCACTGCGGGTCCGCACAGTCGATCCTCCCGTCGCAGTCGTTGTCCTGGCCATCCTCGCACCGCTCCAGCGAGCCGGGCGGCGCGCACACGCAAGGGGAAAAATTGCGGCAGTCCGGGTCGGCGCAGTCGACAAGGAGATCGCAGTCGTCGTCCGCGCGGTTGTCGCAGAGCTCTCCCTGGAGGCTGCAGGCGCACAGCGGGTCGGCCCCGCAGTTGCCGTCATCGCAGTCGAAGACGCCGTCGCAGTCGTCGTCGACGCCGTTGCCGCACTTCCCAATCTCCGAGGCGGAACAGCCGCAGACGGGGGTCCCCGAGCAGTCCGCGTCGAAGCAGTCGACGAGGGTGTCGCAGTCGTCGTCGACGCCGTTCTCACAGCGCTCGCCGGCGGGGCTCGGGGTACAGCCGCAGTCCTGCCCTGCGGCGCACGCGGGATCGAAGCAGTCGCCCACGCCGTTGCAGTCGTTGTCCGCCGCGTCCGTGCAGATCTCCGGAGCGCCCGGGAAGACGGACGGGTTGAAGTCGTTGCAGTCGCTCCCGCCGCAGATCGTCGGCCCCAGGCCGTCCCTGTCGTCGTCGCGGGGACGGTGCTCGCAGCGCCCGTCCTCGCAGTCGTCGCTTGTGCAGTCGTCGCCGTCGTCGCAGTCCGTGGGGCCGCCGCAGGCCGCGAAGCCTCCGGCGCCGTCGCCGCCGTTCGACGACGCGCTGGTCGTGCTGACGAGCCCACCTCCGACGCCGGCCCCGCCAGCGCCGGCATCCGAGAGCTCGAGGAGGCTCGTCCGGCCGCACGCCCCCACCAGCGCGCCGAAAGCCGCCCACGCCCCGAGCGCGAAGAGGGATCGTCGAATCCCGGGGGACCGCGGACACACCTCCCCGACCCATGCTGAAGAGCCCGGCTTCATCTCTCACCCTCTCGGACCGGCGGCATGGTGCCCACGCGTCGATTCACTTTACACGCCCGGGTTTCCAGGAAGGCAAGTCTTGATCCCCTGACCCTGTCCGGTCGGTCTGCGCGGCCCCGGGGCCCGCCGCCTCGAGCTGCGCGGCTGAGTACGAGGAGGTGCCAGGACGGCTGACGGGCGGGGTGGTGCGCCGATCAGGCTGGCTCGCGCCGCGGATCGAGTTGCGGGTCGACGCATCCGCGTGTAACGAGGCTCGGTGGGCGCGCAGCTCCAGATCGAGTACGAGCGGCCGCCTGCCGGCCTTCAGCGCGGCCGTTACCCTGCGCCACAATGGGTCATCCTGGCGGTCGGCGCCGCCGTGGTGCTCGGGGCGGTCGCCGTCCTGATCTGGCGAGCGCGGCGCGCCTCCCGCTCACGAGAGAGAGGCGGGCCGCGTTCGGCGGGACGCCGGTGACGCGGAAAACGCCGGTCGCTCGCTCCCGGCGGATGAATGATCGACAGCAGGTGCGATCGCAGGTTGACACCGAGCAGACCGGACCGGTAGGCACCTTAGAGGGACGCGCTCCCGGTCGGCTGATGTAGAGTGCCGCCCGAGCGCGCGACGCGCCCGCAACAACCGGGGCCGAAAACGCGGCCTAGTGAGGCCCTTTGGTTCCTGAAGAACGCCGCGCAACTGCGGCCCGTGGATACATGGCACCGATCGAACGTGGCGTTGAGCTTGTGCATCGGGTGGTCGCGCAACTGAAGAAGCGCCCTTCCAGCCATGCCGCCGTGGGAGCGAGCCAGGCGGCGCTCGATGCGCTCGAGTCGAAGTTGATGGTCGAGCTGCCGCCCACGCTGCGGGCGTTCCTGGAGTTCGATTTCACCCTCGATAGCCTGGGCCCGCGGTTCAAGGGGCGGCATCGCTTCGGCCAGGACCCGTCGGCGCCTCGACCGAAGCTCACCTCGGTCCGCAAGCTGGCCGAGGCGAAGACCGACCTCGGCTGGACCGAGTCGCGCCTCCGGAGCAAGGTCGTGCGGTTGCCCAACCTCCCCGGTCAGCCGTGGAACGCGCTCTACCTCGGGGAGGCCAGGCGGGACGGCGAGCTCGTCATCCTCGGCCTCGACAACGAGGACACGAACGTCCGGGTCTTCCCTCGCTACACGGCGTTCGACCTGTACCTCGTCGAGCAGTGCGGCCTCGCCAGGCTGTCCGAAGCGCAGCGGCTCGAGGACCTCGAGTCGCACATCGCGCTCAACCCCGAGCTCGGGACCGCCGAAGAGGACGACGAGGGCGATACGGAGTATTGATCGCACGGCGAGCGACGCCCTCGCGCTGGCGCCGCTCGGCCGCGAACGACGCCCGTGACGAACGCGATGGCTGCCGGTGGGGAAGCGCTCCACTTCCGAGTGGACGACGGCGACCCGCGTGACCGGCTCGACAAGCTCGTCGTCCACCTGCTGGAACGCGCGGGCCGCACGACCTCACGCGCGGCGGTGCAGCGGTGGATCGCCACCGGTCGGATCCTCGTCGACGGGGAGCCAGCGCGCGCGTCGGTGGCGGTGCGCTCGGGCGCGCTTGTCGACATCCGGCCAGAAGAGCCGGCGCCCTCCGCCGCGGCGGCCGACCCTAGCGTGGCCATCCCGGTGGTGTACGAGGACGAGCACCTGCTCGTGATCGACAAGCCGGCAGGGCTCGTCGTGCACCCGGCGCGCGGGCACGAGTCGGGCACGCTGGTCAACGGGCTGCTCGCCCTGCCCGGGTTCGCGCTGGCGCCCGCCGATCCGCGCGATCCCATGGGCCATGTCCGCCCCGGGATCGTGCACAGGCTCGACCGAGGGACGAGCGGCCTGCTCGTCGTGGCCAAGGACGAGCCCACCCGCGAGGGGCTGAAAGCGCGGTTCGCCAGGCACGAGATCGAGCGCGAGTACGCCGCGATCGTGGCCGGCGAGGCGCGAGACGCCACCTACGACACGCTCCACGGCCGCCACCCGACCGACAGGCTCCGCTACACGTCCTGGATGCGCAGCGACGCCGGCCGCAGCGACGCTGGCGCGCCCGGTGCGCGCGCCACGGCGCCGCGCCGCGCGGTGACGCACGTCCGCGTGCTCGAGAGGCTCGGCGACGCGGCGACGGTCGTCGCGTGCTCGCTCGAGACGGGCCGCACCCACCAGATCCGGGTGCACCTCGCCGAGCGCGGCAGGACGCCGGTCCTCGGAGACCCCCTCTACGGCAAGCCGCCGAAGAAGCCGGCGGTACGGGCGATCGCCGAGGAGCTCGGCCGGCAGGCCCTGCACGCGCGCGTGCTCGGGTTCATCCACCCCGCCACGCGAGAGCCGATGCGCTGGGAGAGCGCCCTGCCAGCGGACATGCGCAAGGCGCTCGACCAGCTGCGCAGGCTCGCTACCAGATCTTCGATTTGATGTGGCCCTTGGACTTGACCAGGATGTCCACGAGGGCGCGGTCGTAAAAATTCTTCTGGAAGAGATCCGGCGACACGCGGCTCTTGTAGAGGGCGCGACCCTCCTCGACCTCCTCGGACAGGACCGTGAAGAGGTCATCCTGCTGGATGCCCTGCACGATCTTCTCCTCGTTGTAGAGCGAGAGATCGCTTGCGATGGCGCGCGCAAGGCGTCGCGCCGCCTCTTCGGTTTCAATCAAGGGCATCCGTCTCTCCTCCAGGTTCGCCGGCCGGGGGCACGCGCTCCCGAGCCGGCGGGCGCCTAGAATGCAGCAGCCCGGGCGGCGCTGTCAAAGTAGCTCGTCTTCCGGCCCGCTCGGAGGCGCGGAGGCCGCCTCGCCCGTGGGGTGCGGCGCGCCGGCGCGAGGCGGCTCCGAGCTCTGGCGCGCCGCGGCGAGGGCGGCGAGCCCCGAGAGGAGGGGGAACGCGACCAGCGCATAACGCCCCGCGCCGAAGAAGACGGCGTGCGTCGCCGCGGTCGCAGCGAGGACGGCGAGCGCGGCGACCGCGAGCACCGGCGCCCGGAGGAGCGCGCGGCCCTGGAGCAGCGCGAGGCCGAGGAGCGCGAGGTAGCCCACCCACGCATGGACGTGCAGCGCGGCGACGACCCCCAGCGCGAACAGCGCGAGCCGAGCAAGCAAGAGCGCGCGCTGCGCGAGCCGGCGACGGCGAGCGCGATCATGCGAAGCGACGGGCGTCTGCGCGGGCTTACGCGCTGCCCACATGAGCGCGAAGAGGAGGACGAACCGCTCGAACACGGTCTCGACGGCGCCGAGCGCGACCTTGCCTTCCTCGCTGAACGCCGCCGGGTTCGAGGCGTGCAGGTACCACCCGGCCGCGCCGCAGTAATCGAACGTCGCCGCGAGCTTGCGGGGCACGAGCCCGAGCCATGCGCCGGGGTGCTCCGCGATGTAGCGGCGCGCCTCACGGCCGAAGCAGGCGTCCTTGCCGGCCTCGTCGAAGACCTCGCGGCACGCCTCGGGCACCTGGATGGGCGCCCAGGCGCCGGTGGAGGCCGGGTCCGCGCCGATGAGGAGGTTCCAGCCGCCGTTCACGCTGACCAGCGCGCACTGGTTCATCCGCACGCAGTTGCGCGCGGTCCAGGGCGCGCAGACGAGGAGCGCCGCGATGACGGTCACCAGGACCGGCGCCGCGCGTCGCGCCGCGCGCGCGGCGAGGGGCCCATCGATCCGGGCACCGTCGCCGGGCGGAGAGCCCAGGAGGGCGAGGCCGGCGAAGAGGGGCGCGAGCAGGAGCGCCTGCGGGCGGACGAGGGTTGCGACGCCGACGAGCAACCCGAGGACGGCGAACGGAGCCAGCGCCGGGCGGCGCTCGCGCGCCCACGCAGACGACCACGCCGCGCAGGCGACGAGCGAGCCGGTGACGCCCTCGGTCATGAGCGCCGGGGTGTACGCGACGAGCCCGGGGTGGAGGGCGACGAGCGCGCCCGAGAGCGCCGGCACGGCGCGCGAGCGCGGCGCGGCGCGGGCTGCCAGGCGGTGGACGGCGAGCGCCGCGAGCGCGCCGAGCACCGCGTTCAGCAGCATCGCGACCGCAGGGTGCGCGCCGAGCAGCGCGTACAGCGCCCCGACGGCGCCCGGATAGCCGACCGGATAGTGCGCGGCGTACGTGACGACGCCGTCGGGCCACAGCCACGTGTAGCCGAGCCCCGCCGCGATCCGCTCGGCGATGCGCTGGTAATAGGCGCCGTCGGCCGCGGGCGGGAAGCGCCCGGCCGCCCAGACGACGACGGCGATCCGCACCGCGAGGGCGAGGGCGAAGACCGCGCCCCCGTCGCGCGGGCGCGCGGCCATCGAGACGTCGTCGCTCATGACGAGCGCGCGGGCGACAGCGGGAAGCGCGCGAGCAAGCCGGTGGCGCGCAGCGCCGCGACGACCTCGCACGCGGGCAGGCCGACGACGTTGGAATAGGAGCCATCGATGCGCGCGACGGCGAACGCGCCGACGCCCTGGATCGCGTAGGCGCCGGCCTTGTCGAGCCCCTCGCCGGTCGCCGCGTACGACGCCACCTCGTCGTCGTCGAGCTCGCGGAAGCGCACCCGCGTCGCGACCGTCTCGGCGTGGAGGGCCTCGGCGCGGCCCGGGACGGCCGCCGGCGCGAGATCGGCGTGACCGCCGCCGGCGATCGCGAACCGGGTCCAGACCTGGTGCTCGCGGCCCGAGAGGGCGCGGAGCATGGCGCGCGCGTCCGCCTCGTCCCGCGGCTTGCCGAGGATGAAGTCGTCGAGGATGACCGAGGTGTCAGCGACGAGGATCGCGCCGGTCCCGGCCGCCTGGTGCAAGCGCCGCGCGGCCGCGAGCTTCGCCAGGGTGACTCGCTCCAGGTAGGCCATGGCCCCCTCGCCGGGGTGCCCCGCCTCGTCGACCTCGGCCGCCGCGACGCGGAGAGGCAGGCCGAGCGTGGTCAGGATCTCTCGCCGGCGCGGCGAGCCGGAGCCAAGCAGGAGCGGATGCGCGTCGTCGATCATGGTCGTGCGGACGCCGGCGGTGCCGGGCCCGGCCGGGCGTGGTCGTAGCACGGCGCGAGAGCGACCGCGGGACGCAGCGCGCCGCGGAGCGTCGGGTGCCCCCCGGATCGCGCCGAGACGATTGCTGTTTTGACTCTCACCCCGGCAGTAGTAGAGGGTCGGGCGCGATGCGCGCCAACTGCAGGGTGCCGGCACGATCAAGCCTCCCGCTGCTGGTGGCCTCCGGGATCTTCATGGCGGCGCTCCTTCCGGCGCTGGCGCGCGCGGACGAGTGCGCGCCAGCGAACGGGCTGTCGGGCTGCATCGACGCCGACAACCTCTGGCCCCACGCGGGCGGCGGCCCCTTCTTCGCCGTGGGGAGCACGGGGACGGCTCCGAGCGCGAAGGCCTCGTTCGGCCTCGTGGCGAGCTACCTGTCGCGGCCGGTGGCCCTGCGCTACCCCTCGCCCGACCCTGACGGGACCGTCGTCCACGTGCTCGACAACATGTTCGACGCGACCTTCCTGTGGTCGCTCGGGCTCACCGATCGCCTCGAGGTCACGGTCGCCGCTCCCGTCACCCTGTACCAGGACGGCGCAGGCTTCTCCGATGTCCTCGGCACGGACACGGAGCTGCAGCGCAGCGTGATGCGCGACACGCGCCTCGGCGCAGCGTTCGCGATCGTGCCGCCGCCCGTGCAGGGTCCGCTCGACGGCTTCTCGCTCGCAGCGCGCCTGGAGCTGGGTCTGCCCACCGGCGACGAGACCGTGTTCGCCAGCGCCGGGACCGTGACGTTCGCGCCGACCGTCACCGCGGCGTACCAGCTCGGCGAGCTCCGGCTCGCGGCCGAGGTCGGTGCCAGGCTCCGCGGCTCGAGCGCGCTGATCGACGTCGCGATCGGCTCGCAGCTCCTCGGCGCTTTCGGCGCCGCGGTCGACGTGCTCCCGGACCGCTGGCTCACGGCGTCCGCAGAGGCGTTCGCCCTCTACACGCTCGCCGAGCAGCCCGTCCGGAACGCGGCGCCGGTGCCGGCGGAGTGGATCGTCTCGGTGACGAGCGCCCCGCTGCTCGCCGGTGACGTCTCGCTGTCCGCCGGCGGCGGGAGCGCCATCCCGTTCTCCTCCGAAGGCGCGCTCACCGCGCCGCGCTTCCGGTTCAACCTGGGGCTACGCTATGCGCCGACGGGGCGCGACGCGGATGCCGACGGCGTCCTGGATCGCGACGACGCGTGCCCGCTCATCGCGGAGGATCGCGACGGGTATCAGGATGGCGACGGCTGTCCCGATCCCGACAACGACGGCGATCGGATCCCCGACGGGCGTGACAGGTGCCGGGACGAGGCCGAGACGATCGACGGCTTCCAGGACGGCGACGGCTGCCCCGATGCCGATGACGACGACGACGGCGTCCCGGACGACACCGACACCTGCCGGAACGCCGCCGAGGACCGCGACGGGTTCCAGGACAGCGACGGCTGCCCCGATCCCGACAACGACGGCGACGGGATCCCGGACGAGCGTGACACGTGCCCGAACGGCGCAGAAGACGTCGACGGCTTCAAGGACGACGACGGCTGCCCCGATCCCGACAACGACATCGACCAGGTCCCTGACGCCCGCGATCGATGT
>JAICEP010000004.1 GCA_025924095.1 Sorangium sp. | reverse complement strand
CTCAGGGTTGCAACAGCTCGACGCCGCTGAACTCGATGGGAAAGGTGATGACGGTCGTCATCCCGCCTTGCGGCGGGGGGAACTCCATCTTCTCGAACGCATCGGCCACGCAGCGGTCGACCTGCTGGTTCTTCGCCGTCGACCTCACGACGTCTGCCTTGTTGACCTTGCCGCTCGGGCCGATCGTCGCCTTGACGGTCACCTTCCCGACGAACTTCGGCGAGCTCTTGACGCCGATCTTGTAGCACTCGTCGAACTGCTGGCCGTATTTCTCCACGACGTCGCGGACCTGCGCTTCCGAGATGTTGCCCCCCAGCGTCCCGGTCGCGGTGGCCGCCCCGGGCTTCACGTTCCCGTCGCCCCTCGGGGCGGCCGGCTTCGGCGCGGCCGCCTCGACCGGCACGGCCGCCCCGGGGACCTGCGAGGCCGGCGGGGGCGCCTCGCTGCCGGCGGGCGTCGGGCCCGCCGTCGTCAGGGACGTCGTGCCGGTCGGCTCGGCGGATGTCGTGCTTCCCGGCTCCGGCGGTGCGGGCTGCGCCGGCGCCTGGGCGGGTGGCGGCGCGCAGCCCGCCGCGAGCGCGAGGACCAGAACCAGACCTGTTCGGCGAGAGCTCATGCCCGAAGGTAAAACCGGAATGCGGGGCCTTGTCCACGAGGATGGCGGCGCGTCCCCGCTCAGCGCAGCCGCAGCACCTCGACCTCCGGCGCGCCGCCGCTGTCGACGAGCCGCGGCGCGCGACCCCGGTCGCGGGCCCTCAGCGACGCCCAGAACACCTCCGTCCCCGGTCGCTTCCGGATCGGCACCGGATCGGCATAGAGGAAGCCCGCCCTCCAGCGCTGCGGCGAGATCGCCGTCGGGAGGCCGACCTCGCGGTCGACCGGGTCCGCCATCGTCGTGGACAGCGGGGCGCGCTCGACGACCCGGGAGCGCACCGTGAGCGCCACGTCGCTCGTCGCGGGCCCGCCCGCGCGCACGACGATCGTGAGCAGCGAGCGCGCGCCCTCGTGGAACGTCGTCCCGAGCAGCTCCGTGCCGTCGTCGAACCGCGCCCCGAGCGGCGCGAGCGCGGCGGTGATCTCGGCTCGGAGCGCCGCCGCGCGCGCGTCGTCGCCCGCTGCCAGCGCGATGTTGTGCGCGATCCGCTTCTGTTCCAGCGTCTCCGGCGGCCCGGCCGGCGGCTCCGCCGGCTGTCCGAAGTGCGTGCGGAGCTCCCACGTGAGGAACGGGTCCGGCACGATCTCGCGCTCGGGCTCGGTGCCCGAGACGAGGTACCAGGCGAGCAGCCCCGGCTCCCGCTCGCGGAAGGAGAACGCCTCGATGCCGCGCGCCCCCTGCGCCGGCGGCGCGGGCGTCGGGGCGCCCGCGCCGAGCGCCCAGAACGGGCCCACCGCCGTGATGTCGAAGCGCCGCGCGAGGCTCGCCTGGTCCCGGTCGAGCAGGAAGCGCGTGTCCGCGAGGTAGGCGCCGCGCGACGGCGTCTCCTTCGGCGCGGGCCGGGTCGGCTTCACGACGCGCCCGCCGAGCGCCCAGACCTGGGCCCAGGTGGCCTTCATGCCCTCGTGCATCTCGACGGGCGCGCCCTCGGGCAGCCTCGGCGCGAGCCAGCGCAGGAACGCCGTCTTCGCCCCGTCGGAGTGGATGAGGTGCCCCCGCTCGTTGAAGCGCCCGCCCGTCTCGCGCGCGTACCGCAGCGCCGGGAGCCCGTCGCGCAGGACGGCGGCGAGCGGCGCGAGCCACAGCGCGAGCGCCACGAGCGCCGGCCCCGCGGGCGGCGGCGCAGCGCCGTGGGCCAGCGGCGCGGCGGCGGCGCGCTCGAGCAGCGCCGCGCCGGTCTCGACGAGGGCGGCGGCGGCGAGGGCGAAGTAGGCCCCGAAGTAGTGCGGCCAGAAGATGTGGATGTCGGCGCCCTGGCGGAAGACGACGTACTGCACCGTCGCCGTCGCGAGGTAGAGCAGCGGCAGCGCGTCGTGCTCGCGCCGGAGCAGGACGAGCCGCGCGGCGCAGACGATCGCGGCGAGCTTTCCTGCGGCGATGGCGATCGGCGTGAACGAGAGCTCGATCCAGTACCGCCGGCTCGCGAGCACCTTGGCGAGCGGCTCGGCGTTGCCCGAGGAGCGGAACCCGTAGCTCCCCAGGAGGTCGCCGAGCTTGCCGGCCTGGTGGAACAGGGCGAGGTAGAGCGCGGCGGTCAGCGCGGCGACGAAGGCGGTGAGCACCCACCACTGCGCGTAGCGCCGATCGTTCATCGGACCGAAGAAGCGCTTCGGGAGCAGGTAGGCCCGGATCGCGCCGAACGTGAGCAGCCCGCTCGTGAGCACGAACGCGGGCCAGTCGGCGTGCATCCCGAGCGCGAGCCCGAGCGCGCTCACCGCGAGGTAGCGGCGCCGGGACGTCTGCGTCAGCCGGACGTATCCCCAGAGCCCGAGCAGCGTCCAGGCCATGACCGGGACCTCGAGCGCGTTGAGGTTCGCGAACGCCAGCGTGATCGGCAGGACGACGAACGACGCCGCCGCGGCCGCCCCCGCGGCGGGGCGGTAGACGCTCCGGCCGATGGCGTAGAGCAGGGGCGGCGTCGCGGCGCTCAGCAGGACGGCGGGCAGGCGGCAGATGACGTCGTGCCGCCCGAAGACCTCCATGAACGCGGCGGTCGTCCAGAAGATCCCCCAGGGGTGGTGGCAGTAGTACATCGCCGGCGCCGGCCGGCTCGCGGTGTACTCCCACACGGGCCCGAGGATCTCCCAGCGGAGCATGTTCTCCGCGATGATCCCGACGCCCGCCGACGACGCGTAGTGGCCGGCGAGCAGGGGCCCGAACATCTCCCACGCGGCCGCGAGCGCGAACCACGCCGTCGCGACGGCGGTGACGGCGAGCGCCGCTCGGGTCTCGAGGCGGGAGGCGGCGGGCAGGCCGCGCAGATCGGCTGGGCGAGGGGCGGGGCGCGAGGGGAGCAACTTGCGCGCAGCCTACCGTCGATGCGGCCTTCGGGAGAGGTGAGAAGCTCCCGCTGCGACGCCCGACGCCCGCCGCCCGCCGCGACGGCGCGGGCCGATGCGAGCGCGCGCGCTTCGAAGGCGCGCTGCCGCTCAGGCCCGGAGCAGCGTCACCCGCCGACCCGAGGGCGTCCGGGCCTCCTCGATCCGCGTGCGCGCCTCGACGTCGCCGGCCGCGGCGCGGCGGTCGAACAGCACGAGCACGCCCGCATCGAGGCCGAGCTGGGCGAGGTAGCCATCGAGCTGAGCGAGCCCTTTCGGCGTCGGATCCTTCTCTCCCTCGCGCCAGATCTTGAGCTCCAGCGCCGCGCGCTGCACGGCGCGTGACCCGTCCTCGGCGCGGTAGGGCCATCGGACCAGGAGGTCGATCCTCCCCCGGCCGAGGCCGTACTCCCGCTCGATCAGCCCGCCGCCGTTCACCACCCGCTGCAGGAAGGCCATCAGCACGAGCTGCGGCGCGACCTCGTGGTAGCCGAGGTTGCCGGCGAGCGCCTCGCCGTGCTCCTTCCAGAAGTCGGCGAACTCCTGGAGCAGGCGCGCGATGTCGAGCCGGCCGTCGGGGAGCACGAAGCTCCTCGGCTCGGCCAGGATGGCCGGCTCCACGTCGCCGGCGAGCACGCGGGCGATGACCTCGCGGTAGATGGGGTTCGCGATGCGCGCCGGGTTGGTCGGCGCGATGAGCCCCAGATCGCGGACGTACTGGAGGTCGTCCTGGTAGGCGTCGCCGACGATCGCGAGCGTGCCCGACAGGATCGGCTCGAGCACGCGCCGGACGCGCGGCTCGTGCAGGCGAGCGACGAGCGAGTCGAGGTGGGTGGCGCGCGCCAGGATGAGGCGCTCCTTCGCCTCCTCGACGTGCGCTGCGGTGATCGGCTCGCTCGCGGGCACCGCGAGCTTCTCCACGATCTCGCGGGCGAGCGCGTTGACCAGCCAGGGTTGCCCCACCGTGAGCGCGATGGCCCGCTCGATCGCCTCCTCGGCGAAGACCTGGCCGGTGTCGGCCGTGTGCTGCGCGTAGAGCTCTCGCACCTCGCCGGGGTCAAAATCGCCGAGCTTGAGGGACTCGAGCTTGACGTTGAACGGGCTGGCCGTGCCCAGGCGGTTCGGATCGCCGCCGCTCGCCGCCTTGTACTCGCGCACGTCGCGCAGCCCGCAGAGCGCCACCGCGGCGGGAAAATCGTCCGGGCGATCGGAGAAGCCGGCGCGCAGCTGGCGCAGCACGCTGAGGAGGCTCTGGCCTCGCAGGGCGTCGATCTCGTCGAAGAAGAGCGCCAGCGGCCGCGGGCAGGCGCGGGTCCAGGCGCGCAGCGCGATCTCGACGCGGTGGCCTTCCGGGGCATCGGGGAAGTCCGGCGGATGCAGCGCCGGGGGCAGGGTGAGCTCGGCGCGCGTCCGGATCGAGCTGAGCAGGATGCGCTCGGCGGCGCCGTAGTCGTCGCCTGCCGCCTCGCCCGCCTCGCAGGAGAAGTGCAGCGCCGCCCAGCGGCCGGAGGCCGTGAGCTGCTCGGCGAGCGCGCGGAGCGCCGTGGTCTTCCCCGTCTGCCGTGGCGCATGGACCACGAAGTAGGCGCTCTGCTCCACCAGGCCGGGCGCCTCGGGCAGGCGCCGCTCGGCCGGGATCATGTAGTGCCAGTCGGGACGGCAGGGGCCGGCCGTGTTGAAGCGGCGTGCCATGCGAGCAGCTTGCGTCCCGGAGCGGGGCCACGGCAAGGGCCGCGCGCCGCCTCGGGCTCCCGAGGCGCGCCGCATCGATCGCGGATCGACCGGCCCCCCCCCTCGGGAGGCCGCGCCGGCAGGTCGCGACCTCTCCACCGTGGGATGCCCGCGCAGCGGGGCCGGCGGCGAGGCGCCAGCCTCCCGGGCGCCTCGTGGTAGCTTTGGACCATGCATCAGGGCGCAATCGACAATGTCCCGCCCGGCCGGCCCATGACCCTCGCCGAGTGGGAAATCATGCCGGAAGACGAGCCGGGAGAGCTTGTCGGCGGACATCTCGTGGAGGAAGAGGTGCCTGACTTCGTGCACGAGCTGGTCGTCGGTTGGCTCATCGAGACCCTGCGACGCTGGCTCGCTCAGACCGGCGGGTTCGTGTTCGCCTCCGGGGCCAAGTTCGCGCTGCAGGGCACGCGCGGCCGCAAACCGGACCTCTCGGTGTTCCTCCCGGGCGAGCCCAGGCCACCCCGCCGGGGTGCCGCGCGCACCCCGCCCGCCGTCATGGTCGAGGTCGTCTCTCCGACGCCGCGGGACGTGCGGCGCGATCGCGTCGAGAAGGTGAAGGAGTACGCCTCCTTCGGCGTGCGGTTCTACTGGATCGTGGACCCGCAATTCAGGACCGTCGAGATCCTCGAGCTCGACGCGAGCGGCCGCTACACGCACGCGGCGAGCGCCGCGTGCGGGGTGCTCCGACCCGTGCCCGGGTGCGAGGGCCTGTCGCTCGATCTCGACGCGCTCTGGTCCGAGGTCGATGGCCTGCTCGGCGCGGAGGAGCCGCCCGTCTCCAGCACGGAGGACGTGGCCTCCGGCCCGGAGGGCGAAGGGGACCCCTGATCTGCAGATCCCCCCGGAGCGCGAGCGGCTGCCCCCGGGCGCATCCCGCGCGCCGCGCTCCGGGTGACGCGCGGCCGTCGCGGGCCTGCGAGGCGAGCGGCCGAACGGAATCCCCGAGCGGTTCCGAGATGGTAGCTTCCCGCCACCTTGGGTACCCCCTCCCTCCCGGCGGAGCCTCCGGCCGCGCCCGGCCCCGCGCGCCGCGCGCTCTCCGGCCCGCTGCGCCGCGCCGCGGGCGCCGCGCGTCGCGCGCCCCTCGGCGCGGCGCTCGCGCTCGTCGTCGTCGCCGCGTCCGTCCTTGTGATCGCCGTCCCGCTCGCGGTCGTCCGCTATCCGCCGATGACCGATCTCCCGTTCCACGCGGCCCAGACGGCGGCGCTCGGGCACTACCTCGATCCGGCGTGGCACTTCCGCGAGCAGTTCACGCTCCAGCCGCTCGCGGTCCCGTACCTGTCGATGTACGCGCTCGGCGCCCTGCTCATGCTCGTCCTTCCTCCCGTGGCCGCGGTGAAGGTCGCGGCGGCGGCGATGCTCGCGCTCCTGCCCGCGGGCCTCGCCGTCCTCTTCCACGGACTGAAGCGGAGCCCCCTGCTCGGCGTCCTCGGCCTCCTCCTCGTCTGGTGCAACCTCACGCACTGGGGCTTCCTCAACCACATGGGCGCGCTCGGCCTCTTCGCGATGGTCGTCGGCCTGACGCTCCTGCTGCTCGATCGCCCCTCGCGCGGCCGCCAGATCGCGCTCGCGCTCGCGCTCGTCGCGCTGTTCTTCACCCACGTCTTCCGCTTCCCGTTCGCGATCGCCGCCGTGATCGGCACGGCGATCGTCGTGTTCCCGGCGACGCGGCGGCTCCGCCCCATCGCGCTGCCGCTCGCGCCCTCGCTGGTCCTCTTCGCCGTGTGGCTCGCGGTCCGGACCGACACCCTGCACGGCGCGCCCTTCGCGCCCGCGCTCCACTGGGAGCGGCTCGGCGAGGTTCCCTCGCTCCTGTTCACGAGCTTCACCGATCCCGCCGAGGCGGCGGCGGCCCACCGGGCGGCGCGCCTCGTGCTCGCCGCGCTGCTCGTGTGCGCCGGCGGCGCCGCCGCGCAGCTCGCCGGCGCCTCCGCCGCGCCGGCGTCATCGCCCGCCGGCGCGGCGGAGGCGCCCTCGCCCGCGCTCGCCGCGGACGCGCGGCGGCGGGCCTTCGCGCGCCTCGCGGCCCTCGTCCCGGTCGCCTGCGCGGCGGTGTTCCTGGGCCTGTTCCTCAGCCTGCCGCTGCAGATCGGCCTCTGGTGGTACGTCTACCCGCGCGAGATCGTCGCGGCCCTGTTCCTCGGCCTCGGCGCCTTCCCGGACCTGCCGCGATCGCCCTGGCTCAAGGTGCCGGCCGTGCTCGCGCTGTCGGCCGCGGCGATCTCCCTCGGCGCCGTGGTGCGCGACAACTACCGCCGCTTCGACCACAGCACGCGGGACTTCGACGCCATCATCGCCCGCATCCCGCGCGCGCCCAGGCTGCTCTACCTCGTCTTCGATCACGGCGGCTCGACCCGGTCGACGACCCCGTTCATCCATCTCCCCGCCTGGGTCCAGGCCACGCGGGGCGGCTGGCTCAGCTTCCACTTCGCCGTCTGGGACGCCTCGCCGGTCGCCTACCGGCCTCGCTCGGAGCCGGGCGCCGTCGTCCCGCCGCCGACGCCGCTCCGGTGGGAGTGGACGCCCGAGAAGTTCGACGTGCGGCGCCACGGCGCCTTCTTCGACTGGTTCCTCGTCCGCCGCCGGGCGGGGGCCGATCACCTCTTCGCGAAGGACCCGAGCATCGTCCCCGTCGATCACGTCGGCGACTGGTGGCTCTACCGCCGCAGCGGCGCGCCGTAGCGAGCGCCCCGGCCTGGGCTTCTGTTACGATGCCGCCCATGCGCTCCGCCTCAGCGTCCGCTCTCCTCGCCGCCGGCGTCGGCCTGCTCGCCCTGTGCGCCTGCGGCTCCGACGACCCGCCGAGCTCGCCCGGCGCCGCTGGCGCCGGAGCAGGCGGCTCCGACTACCCGCCGAGCTCGCCCGGCGCCGGCGGCGCCGGAGCAGGCGGCGGCGCGAGCGCGGGGAGCGGCGGCGCCACCACGGCGCCAGAGCCCGCGTGCTCGCAGCCGACGCCGGTGCCCTGCGAGGACGATGTCTTCCAGCAGATGAACCTCCAGTCCACCGTGGCGCCCGGGGAGCTCAGCAACGAGCAGGACGGCGAGGGGTACCGCTCCCTCGTCGACGCCACCGCGGGCGGCGCCTTCGCCGCCGAGCCCGACGCCTACGTCTATGCCCGGTTCACCGACGGCGGCCTCGAAAAGGTCGAGATCTCCGACGAGGCGTCGCTCGGATCGATGGACTGGGACGTCGCCTTCCGGCGCTACGTCGTGCGCATCAACAGCGGCCACTCCGGGCCGTCCTGCGTGATGGCGGCGCGGCTCCCGGGCACGCCGGACTACGACGCGCTCGCCGAGGCCCCCGGCGAGCTGAGGCTCCGCAGCGACGAGTACTTCACCGAGAGCTGCGAGCTCATCGCCGATGGCTCCGGGCTGGAGTCCCCGGCGACCGCGCTCTCCGGTTACTGGAAGTACCCCGGCTGCGTGGAGATGAGCGGCGTCGTCTACGTCGTCCGGCTCGCGGACGGCCGGAGGCTCAAGCTGACCGTCACGCACTTCTACAACGAAGAGGCCCAGGCGCAGTGCCAGGAGACCGGGAGGGTCGAGATGGGGGACACCGGCGCCGCCAACCTGAAGCTCCGGTGGGCCTTCCTCCCGTGACCCGGCCCTCCGGCGCCGGGCGCTCCGTCTCCGCGCGGCGCCGCCGCGCCGGATGCGCCGCGGCCCGGCTCGCGCCGGCGCTCGCCGCCTTGCTGGCCCCGGCGCTCGCGGCCTGCGCCGGCGATGCGCCTGCAAGCGCGCTCGACGGGCCCGCCGCGGCGCCGCTCGAACGGCCCGACACGCGAGGCACCGACCTCCAGTTCCGGTTCGATCCGGACGACGTCGTCGAGACCTTCGCGTCGGCCTCCGGGAGCTTCCTTGTCCACTTCGCGCGCGAGGGGCGCTGCGCCGTGCCCGGCGAGGACGCCGACGCGACGGGCGTCCCCGACTTCGTCGAGGAGGTCGCCGCCATCTACGACGAGGTGATCGTCCACTACCGCGACGTCCTCGGCTTCCGGCCGCCGAGGAGCGACGAGGACCTCCCCGACAACGGCGGCGACGGCCGCTTCGACGTCTACCTCGTCGACTTCGCCGGCGTCGGCGACGGGGCGTTCCGCGTCGACGCCTGCGACCCGGACGGCGAGGACCGCTGCGCCGGCTTCATGACCCAGGAGAACGACTACGCCGGCTACGACTATCCGTCGACGCGCACCGCGAACCGGATCCTCGGGAGCCACGAGCTCTTCCACGCCGTGCAGGCGGCCTACGATCACGGCCAGGACACGCCGATGATGGAGGGGAGCGCGGTCTGGGCGACCGAGTCGTTCGACCCCTCGCTGCAGGACTTCGAGGGCTTCGTCGGCGGCTACCTCTCGAACACGGATCGATCGCTCGACGTGCCCATCGCCGGCCCGCTCGACCCCTTCAGCTACGGGAGCGCGCTCTTCTTCCAGTTCCTCGAGGAGCGCTACGGAGACGGCACGGTCCGCTCGCTCTGGGAGCGCGTCGAGGACGACGCGTTCGGCGAGGCGGATCCCGTGTGGTTCGAGCAGCTCGACCCCTTGCTCTCCTCGAGCGCGCAGGCGACGTTCGCCGAGGCGTTCGTGGAGTTCGCCACATGGAACCTGCTCACCGGGCTCCACGCGGATCCCGGGCGCTCCTACGCCGCCGGGGCCGGATACAGGAGCCTCGCCCCGCAGCAGGTCGCGGCGCCCCACGCCGGCCGGCTCCGCGTCTTCCATGCGTCGGCGCAGTACTTCAGCGTCCGGCCCGACGGGCGCGCGACCATGACGGCCGCGCTCGCCGCGCCCGCGGAGGATCCGGCGCAGCGCGACGGCCTCACCCTGCTGCTCGCGGCGCGGCGCGGCCGCGCGTACGGCGAGGTCGTGCGCGCCGCCGACGTGGCCTCCGGCGCCGAGCTGGTCGACACGGCCGACGCCGACGGCCTCGCCGTGATCGTGGTGAACGACCTTCAGGACGGCGAATCGCGCAAGCCGACGCTGTGCATCGGCACGGCCGACGAGGTCGCGGCGTGCCGGGCCGCCGTGGAGGGCGGCGCCGGCGGCGGGGGTGGAGGCGGCGGCGGTGGCGCGGGTGGCGCCGGCGCCGCCGGAGGGGAGGCGCCGCCGGAGGGCGGCGAAGGCGACGCCGACGGAGGGTGCGGCTGCCGTGTCGGGGCGCCGGCCACCGCGGCGGGGAGCTTCGCCGCAGCGGGGAGCTGGGCGCTGGGCGCTTCGCTGCTCGCGCTGGCCCTGCGCCGGCGCAGGTTCACGCCCATCCACCGGTGATCTCCGCCGGTCGCGCACCCGGCGAGGAGCGCCGTGATCGCGCGGAGGCGCCCGGCCGATCCGGCCCGTCCGCCGCGGCAGAGGGGCTCCGGCGGCCGAGCGTCGACCGCGCTGACCGTCATGGAAAGCCCGTCCCGCGCGCCACGCGAGAAGCTACCATGGTCCGCATGAGCGACGCTGGTCCCGAGCACGCGAACCTCTCTCTCCGCGAGGATTCGGAGGGGTTCCTGTGCACCGTGGTCGAGGGCGACCTGTCGGATGAGATGGCGCGCGCGATCGCCGCCGAGTGCAAGCGCCTCTCGGACAGCGGCCGGGAGGTCCTCGTGCTCTGCGATACGCACCGCACCGGCACCATCTCACCGTCCGCGCGCAAGGTGATGGCGAACGAGATGCGCGCCGTGCGCTTCGACGCGATCGCCATCTTCGGCGCGAGCTTCGCCGTGCGCGTCATCTCCACGCTCGCGGCGAAGAGCGTGCAGATCCTCACGCAGCAATCCTATCCGGTGCACTTCTTCGATACGGAGGCCGAGGCGCGCGCGTGGCTCCTCGCGCAGCGGCACGCGGTCCGCGCCAGGCGGCGGCCGGTCGCATGACGTCACCCGCCGCGGCCTGCCGCGCGCCGCCGGCGCCCCGCCGCGGCGAGGCCGAGGAGCGCCGCGACCGCGAGGCCGCGCCGCTCGCCCGGGGGCGCGCCCGCCGCCGCGCACGCGCAGCCGGCCTGCTCGTCGTCGCCGGCGTCCTCGCCTCCTTCGTCCGGCGGCGGCGGTGGCGGCTCGTCCCCGAGCACCTCCCTGAGCGCCGCGACCGGGTCGATGATCCCGTGTCCGAAGATGGGATCGTGCCCGTTCTCGTCGGGAATGGCGTAGGGCGCCGGCCGCGCCGTGCGGATCAGGAGGTCGTAGAGCTCGACCGAGGTCCGCTCGGGCGCGGCGCTGACGAGCAGCCCGGCGACGCCGGCCGCGACCGGGCACGCCGACGAGGTGCCCCCGAACAGCGACGTGTAGTCGTCCGGGCTGTCCCCCTCACGCCCGGCGATATCGGTGCTCAGCGTCCCGGTGGGCGCGACGAGATCGAGAGAGCTCCCGCGGTTCGTGAACGACGTCTCCTCTTCCAGGTGGTTGACCGCGCCCACGTTGAGGACGCCCCGCACCGCCTGGAGCTCGTCGTCGAGGATCTCCCGGTCGTCGTTGCCGGCGGCGAAGAGGACGAGCGCCCCCTTCCCGTCGCGCCCGGCGTCGAACAGGCGGTGGATCGCGTCCTCGACCACCCGGGGGACGGGCATCGGCTCGGCGTATCCCCAGCTGTTGGAGACGACGGCGGCGTTCACCTGCAGGGCGAACTCGAAGGCGTCGACCGAGGTCGAGATCGGCTGCGCCTCGTCGTCGAGCAGCCGCACGCACCGCAGCCTGCATTCGGGGCAGCCGCCCGCGATGCCGACGCCGTTGTCGGTGTCGGCGGCGACGAGGCCCGCGCAGGCGGTCCCGTGGTTCACGCCCGCTGCGCCCGGCTTGTAGGTGGGGTCGTCGTCTCCATCGATGACGTCCAGGCCCGGATCCATCTTCGAGGCGAGGTCGGGGTGATCGAGGTCGCAGCCGGTGTCGATGACGACGATGGAGGTGGCCGCGTCTCCCCGCGTGCGCCCCCAGGCCTCTTCCATCCTGAGGTCGGCGAAGTACCACTGTCCTGGCAGGCGCGGGTCGTCCGGCGTGAACGGCGCGCCGCGCGCCTCCAGGCGCACGTGGAGGTCCGGGATCGCCTCGCGCAGGAACGCCGGCCGCGCCGCGCCCTGGAGGCGCTCGGCGAGATCGAGGCCGTCGCCGCCGCCGGTGTCCCTGACGAGCCATAGCCCGATCGAGGGCATCAGCGGCCTCACCACCTCGATCCCCGCGCCGGCGAGCTCGCCCTCGGCGCCCGGGTCGACCTTCACGATCGCGGTCGCGCCCACGCTCGCCTGGACCGTGCGGCCGCCGGGGTAGTGGAGCCGCACCGGCGAAAGCGCGCCGCCCGACGCGCCCAGCGCGGCCGGCCCGAGCCGCTCGACGGCGACGCGGCGCCCGCCGTCCAGGAACGAGGGAGTCCTCGCCGAGTCGCTCGCGGCCGGGCGCGGGCTGGCGAGGGCGTCGCCGGTCCCGGCGGCCCCGAGGAGGAGCGCCGCCGAGGAGAGCAGGATAGATGGCTTGCGTCGCATCGCTCTCCTGGATCTACCGGACCGCGCGACTGGAGACGAGCCTGGGCGGCGCGGTGCTACCCCTTCTTGGCGCCTCGGATCACCATCGACGCGAGCAGGTCCATCGTCCTCGAGAGGTCTTCCCGGACCGCGCCGTCGGGGAGCGCCGCGAGCCGCGTCGCGACGCGCTCCAGGAACTGCTGCCTTGCCCGCTCGAAGCCCGGCGCCAGCTGGTCGTGCAGCGCGCAGGTCACGAGCTCCTGATCGAGCTGCCGCCAGAAGAACTTGCCGTCGACGGTCGTGGCGCAGAGCCTGCCGGTGAAGCCGACCACCGTTCGCGCGCCCGCGTCGAGGAGCTGCTCGAACAGCGGGCCGCTCGCCGTCTCGCCACAGCAGAAATACAGAACGCGGCCTCGCGCCCAGAGCTCGATCTCCTGCGCCGGGCTCTCATGCGATATCAGGAGGCCATCGGGCGACTCGTCGTCCACAACGCAGCTCGTCCTGCCGTGGGACGACACGACGATCCCACGGAAGGGATTGCCCCCGCCCTCGGCCCGCGCGATCTGGCGGAGGATCCTCCTCCGCTCCGCGCTCGCGCGCCCGAAGGGTACGATGGAGAACTGCTCTCCCATGCGCCCATAGAGCTGCGTGCGACCCGACGCGAACCAGGCGCTGTCCGGATCGAAGGACGTGTCAATCGAGAGTACAGGTCGAGGCGTCATCCTACCTCCTTCGAAGTTTCCCCGTCCGCGCCGTCCAGCGCGCGCCCGCACCGGCGAGCGCCAGCGCCGCTCGCGCGCGCTGCGCCGCCGGCGCCTGGCATCAGGCCCTCTCCACCGGCTTCTTCGCAGCATGCATCGCACCCGCTGCCATCTCGGACCCCCTGCCGCAAGACTCGCGACAGGGTACGATAACAACCGTACGGGAATCCCTTCTACAAAAATCGTGTGGCTCAGGCGAGGGGCGCTGCCTCGTCGGTCTGGTCCAGGACGAGCTTGCGGGGCTCCCCCTGCCGCAGCTCGCTCATCCTCGCCTGCATCGTCTGCCCTAGCTCCTCGCGCGCGCCGTCATCGAGGAGCTTCTTGACCTTGGGAAACAGGTGCTCTTCCTCCTCCTTGTGGTGATGCTCGAGCTGCTCGGCCAGCACGTGGAGCTTGGGCCCGAACTTCTCGTCCGTCGTGTCGAGCGCCACGAGATCGGCCAGCACGCGCTTGAGGGACAGGTGCTCCTCCAGCGACTCGAGGAGGATATCCTCGGTGCGATGGGCCCGGACGGCGGGGTAGAAGTGCTGTTCCTCGATCGTGATGTGCGTGGCGAGGAGGTCGGCGGCCGCGGAAAACTGCTCAGAGGAGACGGAAGAGGCCTCCTTCAGGCCGGAGAACTGCTGTTCGAGCTCGCGGTGGTGGCGTTCGAGGAGATCGATGGCGTCCATAGGGGCTTCTATGTAGCGGCCGCCGCCCCGCGAGCAAGCTGGGCGGACGCACGGGAGCGGCGCCGGGAGATTGCAGATCTCTCCTGGCACGACGAGGGCCGTGGCCGCGATCTCCGCCAGGGCGAGCCCCGGTGAGATCTCGTGGGCCGAGGTGGCGAGCCCGGCCGTTCAGGCGAGGTCGAACAGCAGCACCTCGCCCGCGTCCTTCCCGACCAGGTGGAGCGCCCCGCCCGCGCCGATCGCGGCCGCGTCGCCGGCCTCGAGCCGCGTCCCGTTCAGCTCGACGCTCCCGCGCGCCACGTGGACCCAGGCGTTTCGCCCGGCCGCGAGCTCGTACCGCGCCTCTTCCCCCTGTCCGAAGGTGCCCGCGAACAGGCTCACGTCCTGGTGGACCGTCACCGATCCATCGCGCCCGTCCCGCGAGGCGACGAGCCGCAGCTTGCCCTGGCGCTCCTCGTCCGAGAACGCCTTCTGCTCGTAGCCCGGCGGATACCCGGGCCGGTCCGGCAGGATCCAGATCTGCAGCAGGTGCGTCACGCCCGTCTTCGAGGCGTTCATCTCGCTGTGGAACACGCCCGTGCCCGCCGACATGCGCTGGACCTCGCCAGGGCGGATGATCGACCCGTTCCCCATGCTGTCCCGGTGCGAGAGCTCCCCCTCGAGAACATAGGTGAGGATCTCCATGTTCTGGTGCGGGTGCGACCCGAACCCCCGCGCCGGCGCGACGCGATCGTCGTTGATCACCCGCAGCGCACGGAAGCCCATGTGGTCCGGGTCCTGGTAGTTGGCGAACGAGAACGTGTGGAATGACTGCAGCCACCCGTGATCGGCATAGCCGCGCTCGCCGGAACGGCGGAGTTGCATCGAAGAAGGGGTGTTTTCCATGCCCATCAGCATGCGTCCGCCGATCCATCTTGTGAATCGGCATTCCCCTCATGGATCCCATCTGGATCGCAGATGGGTCCCCGGCCGCGCCGGTGCGTCAGACGACCTCCAGGTTGGTCACCTCGGCGTCGAGCCACGGCCCGTCCCCCGGGTGCACGACGAAGGCATCGAAGGTCGCCTCCGTCGCGCGCGCGCCGGCCGGCCTGAGCTGGTCCTGGGGGACGATCGCCAGGTTGGGCGCGCTCACCACCGGCGTGGTGGCCTGCCCGGCGAAGGCCTCGGAGGCCGCGCGCAGCACCGCCGCGAGCCGGTCGGCGGTCGGCTCGGGCAGGAAGAGCGCGTCGAGCGTCGCCACGCGGTCGATCCCCCGGGCGGTCGCGATCTCGGACAGGAACACCGCCGCGGCGCCGACCGACCGGCCGGCCTCCTCGACGAGCAGCAGCCTGCGCGACCGCGGATCGCGCAGGCTGTGCTCGAGCTGCGCCGCGTCGGGCGCCGACCAGAGCACGCGCTCGTCGCCGCACGCCGCGATCGCCGCGAGCACGTCGTCCACGGCCCCCGCCGGCCTGGCCACGGCCCGTGTCGGCGCGGCGCTCGCCCGGGGGACGAAGCCGTGGTTCTGGCACGTGGCCAGCCGCTTCAGCCTGAGCCCGGCCGCCTCGACCGCCTTGAAGAGCACGCGCTGGGCGGGCGCGGATCGCGCCTCCACGAACACGACGATCGGCAAGCCGGACGCGCGGAGGCCGGCCAGGAGCTCGCTGTACAGCCGGCCGGCCAGCCCCTGCCGCTGGAACCTCGGGCGCACGCTCACGAACGAGAGGACGTACCCCGCCGACACGGCGCCGCCGCCGCGGACGCGGCGCGGCGCGGCCCCGAGGATGCCCGCCGGCTCGCCGCCCTCGCGCGCGAGCACGGCCCGCGGCGCCGGGCCGGGAAAGCCGAGCTGCCACCGCAGGTAGTCGGCCGTGTAGTGAAGGACCGGCGGCGGCCACGCCTCGCGCAGGACCAGGCTGGCCTCCTCCGCCGCGGCCATCGGGTCGACGTGCTCGAGCTGCATGGCAACGAGCCTCGCAGAATCACCCGGGAAACGGAACCCGAGCTCCGCGCTACAGGCCGCTCATCTCCGGGGCGCGCCGCACGACGTCGGGCCAGCCGGCCGGGTCGTTGCCGTGCTGGGCGAGGAACGCGTAGACCCACCGCTCCAGGCCGAACGCGATGCAGACGCTGTGCATCGGGCCCGCGCCCTCGACCTCGCAGCTGAACGCGCGGCCGAAGAAGTCGGTGTGGTAGTTCAGCGACCCGGCCGCCACCCGCTCGTCCTCCGGGAGCATCAGCGAGATCTCGTATTTCGTCTCGCTGCTGATCTGGAAGTAGGTCTTGGCGGCCGCGTCCGGGGCGATGAAGAACGGATCGCTCGCCGTCCGGATCTCGCCCGCGAGCCTGTGCTCGTCGAGGTAGCGCGCCACGAGCTCGTTCCCTTGCTCGCGCAGCCCGAGGACGTTCTCGCGCGACCCGAGGAAGACGATCTCGCGCATCGTGAACTCCCAGAGCCGCCGGAGGTCGACCATATTGCTCGACTCGTAGCGGAAGCAGCGGCCCACGAGGGCGTAGCGCGCGCCGCCCGCCGGCAGCACGCGGTCCCGGTTCGCCGCGTACACGTGGTAACAGACCGCCGGCGAGAGGCACACCTCCGGCGGCGCCATGTCGCTCAGCGCGCGCTCGTCGAGCGTCTCCCGGTCCTGGTGCCGCGCCCGGAAATCCTCGATGCGCGGCATGTCCTCCGGCAGGTGGCACGTGAACGTGACGATGTGGGGAAACGAGCGGAAATAATCGCACTTCGCCAGCGTCGCGGCCGGGATCAACGTCGGCACGAGGATCGGGCTCGGCGAGAACGGCGCGCCGAGCGCCTCCAGCGTGCGATCGAAGTAGCGGTAGAGCCGCAGCGGGATGCCCTCGAGGGCGACCTGGCCCTGGCCCATCTGCGTGACCCCGGCGGGGAGCGCGCCGCCGCGGAACTCCACCCGGTCGCACGCGGGGCTGCGGTACACGAGCTTCCGCGTGAGCGAGCGCAGGCTGCGCTGCATGGTGCGCGCGAGGCTCTCGGCCGCGCGCGCGAGATCGGCCGCGCTCTGCTCGGGGGCCTCGAACTCCAGCGCGGCGCCCTCGCGGACGAAGCGGATGTTCGAGATCTCCTTCGAGAGGAAGGCGATCTGCTTCGGGATCTCCTCCTGCGCCATCTCGGTCGCGGGCGTCGCGAGCTCGACGGTGACGGTCTTCCTCACGAGGCACGCTCCTGGATGAGATCGCTCAGCGCGCGCGGCGTGCGGGCGACGCTGAACCGGTCGTCGGGGAGCGTCACGTTGAACGTGTCCTCCAGCTCGGTGAGCAGCTGGAGCGCGCGAATCGAGGAGAACCCCGCGTCGTAGATGTCGTCATCGGGCTTGATCGCAGCCGGCAGGCTGCCCACCGTGACGATGACATCGATCACCTTCTCCATCTCAATCGCCATGACAAGCTCCAGGGTTAAGAGGCGCGGCCTTCGAGCGAGCGTCTCCCCGCGTCGTCCGCGAGGTTGCCCCTCGCACCGGCGCGGATCGCCCCGGGCTCGGCCGGCGGCGACTCGGTCCGCAGGGATGCCACCCGCCGGGCCGGATTGCCAGCGACGACGGTGTACGGCGGGACATCGGCCATCACGATGGAGCCCGCCGACACCACGCTGCCCTCGCCGATCGTGACCCCCGGGAAGATCATCGACCGGGCGCCGAGCCAGACGTTGTCCTCGATGACGACAGGCCGCACCTCGTTGTCCGCCGGAGGCAGGCCGCGCTTCCGGGCCTCCGGGTCGCTGGGGTGGCCGCTCGAGTCGAGGATGTAGACGCTCCCGGCGATCCGGCAGTGCTTGCCGATGGAGACCGACTTGCCGACGATGATCCTGCAGTCGTGACCGATGCCGGTGTTGTCGCCGATCCGCAAGGTCGGGCGGTCGGAGAACCGCGCGGCGAAGACGATGTTGATCTTGCCGTCGAGCACCACATCGTCGCCAAGGACGATGTCGCCCTGCCCCTGGATGAAGTGAATGAAGTTCCCCGTCCTGACGCCCTTGCCGTACCGGGCGCAGTGCGACTTGAAGTGCGGCTCGCAGACGAGCACACGAGCACCGAAGTAGTACACCTCGCGCGCCGCCTCGAACGCCATGCGCATCGGGACCACGATCGGCCGCGGCGCGGGCAGGGTGAAGCCGCGGACCTGCCGGCGCACGTCGCGCACCGCGCGGGCGACGCTGTGATCGGAGGAGGCAAGGAAACGATAGAGGTTCTTCATGGAGGGTCGCTCTGCGCAGCCTGGCCGGAGCAGCGATGTCCAGCGGGGGCGCCCGGCAAGAAGGACGAAAGGTACGGCAGGGGACCCGAGACTATACCTCGAAGCTGGCCCCGTCGATCGTCCTCCCGTTCTCCCAGCCGCTCTATTGGTGCTTCCCCGGGCTTCAGTCGCCCTCGGAGTACCCTCGGATTACCATCGGATTGCAATTGAACCACAATTGAACGGCAAGCCGCGTGTCCGTCACGAGGACTAGCAAATACCGTGACAACACCGGGGCGACAGGGCGCGTGAAGCTGCGTCAGGCCGGCTCTCGTTGCGCGCCCGTGGGGGCAGCGCCCGCTCGGGCGGCGGCGGTGGGGACCTTCGCCTCCATATGGGGCAAAACGCCCCGGAGCAGGACCAGGCCGAGCGCGGCCTCGACGAGGGTGAGCGCCACCGCCCATGTCGTCGTGGTGGCGGCGATGGCGGCCAGGCGCTCTTCGCGCGTGACGCCGGCCGCGAAGCCCTCGAGGAGCGCGGCGGCGAGCACGTCGCGCGTGCCGAAGCCCTGCGGGGTGAGGGGGAGCGTCACCACCACCATCAGGATGGGGATGTACGTCAAGGCCGCCCCGAGGGGGATGCGCACGCCGAAGAACCAGAAGGGGAGCCAGGTGCCGGCGAACAGGACGAGGAGGTGCGGCATGCGCGCGGCGAGGGCGATAAGGTGGCCGCGCACGCCCGCCTCGAAGAGCGGGGCGAGGAGCTTCGTGCGGGCGAGCCGGGCGGGGCGCAGCGCGAGGAGCGCGAGGTAGAGCACACCCGCGCCGAGGAGCAGGGCGGACCCGGCGAGCGGCCCGCCGTTCGCGGGGACGGCGACCGCGCCGAGGAGGAGGAGGCAGCCGAGCCACGACGCATAGACGACGAGCGTCGCGCCGGCGGCGCGCGCGAGCGGCACGGCGTGCGCGCGCGCGAGGAAGACCGTGATGAACGCCTGGCCCACGTGGTGGTTGAGCAGCGACGGAAGGTAGGAGGCGCCGCGGAGCACGAAGAAGTCGCGGAAGGCGACGGGGGCGATCAGGCGGCGGTAGACGAGGACGGTCGCGAACGTGTCGGCGCCGAGGAGCGCGAGGATGAAGAGGGCGGCGAAGGCGCCGAAGAGCGGGGCGTCGACGCGCGCGAGGGCGGCGCGGAAGGCGTCGAAGTCGAGGCGGCCGAGGACGAAGGCGACGAGCGCGACCGCCAGCGCGAAGGGCAGGGCGCGGCGCGCGCGCCCCCAGAGGCCCGGCGCGCGCCGCTCAGGCAGCTCGCCGTCGCGCGGCGGCGGGGCGTCGCGCGGCGGCGGGGCGGCGGCGAAGGTTCCAGTGTGGGTCGAGGAGCGCAACGGCGGGACCGTAGCAGAATCCCCGCCGGGGTGGCCCAGAGGAGCGGCGCCCGGAAGCGCGCCGCCCCCGGCCTCGAGGCCACACGCCACCCCTGTCCCCCTGGGGGCGCGAACGCTGCGCGGCGACGGCGCCCCGCATGAGGCATAGTCGTCCGCCATGTCCAAGTACGATTACGATCTCTTCGTCATCGGCGCCGGCTCCGGCGGCGTGCGCGCAGCCCGCATGTCCGCTTCCTACGGCGCCCGGGTCGCCGTCGCCGAGTCGCATCACCTCGGCGGCACCTGCGTCAACCTGGGGTGCATCCCGAAGAAGCTGCTCGTCTACGCGTCGCACTACACCGAGGACTTCGAGGACGCCGCCGGCTACGGCTGGTCGGTGCCCGGCCACGGCGGGGACGGGCAGGCCGGCCCGACGTTCGACTGGTCGACGTTCCTCCGCAACAAGAACAAGGAGATCGAGCGCCTGAACGGCGTCTACGAGCGGCTCCTGAAGAACTCGGGCGCCGACATCCGCCGGGGCCAGGCCAGGGTCGTGGACCCGCACGCCGCCGAGATCGACGGCGCCAGGATCACCGCCGAGCGGATCCTCGTCGCGACAGGCAGCTATCCCTGGATCCCCGACCTGCCCGGGCGCGAGCTCGCGATCACCTCCGACGACGCGTTCCACTTCAAGACCATGCCGCGGCGGGTGGTCATCGTGGGGGGCGGCTACATCGCGGTCGAGCTCGCCGGGATCCTGCACGGGCTCGGGGCCAAGGTGTCGCTGATCCACCGCGGCATGCACCTGCTGCGCGGCTTCGACGACGACATCCGGGCGTTCCTCGCCACCGAGATCCAGAAGAAGGGCCTGGATCTCCGCCTGGGCGCGAGCGTCGAGAGCATCGAGCGGCGCGGCGACGCGCTGTGCGCGGCGCTCGCCGACGGCACCGAGCTCGCGGCCGACTGCGTGCTGTACGCGACAGGGCGCCTGCCGAAGACGAAGGGGCTCGGCCTCGAGGAGGTCGGGGTGGCGCTCGACGAGGACGGCGCGGTCGTGGTGGACGACGCATTCCAGACGGCGGTCCCGTCCATCTACGCGATCGGCGACGTGATCTCGCGCGTGCAGCTCACGCCGGTCGCCATCGCCGAGGCGATGGCGCTGGCGAAGCGGCTCTTCCGCGGCGAGAGCGCGCGCGTGGACTACGCCGGCATCCCGACCGCCGTGTTCAGCCAGCCGAACGTCGGCACCGTCGGCCTGAGCGAGGCGCAGGCGCGCGAGCACCACGACGTCGCCGTCTACCTCTCGAGCTTCCGCGCGCTCAAGCACACCCTCTCCGGGCGCGAGGAGAAGACGATGATGAAGCTGGTCGTCGATCGCGTGACCGACCGGGTGCTCGGCATCCACATGGTCGGGCCCGACGCCGGCGAGATCATCCAGGGGTTCGCCGTCGCGCTGAAGTGCGGCGCGACAAAGGCGCAGTTCGACGCGACGATCGGCGTCCACCCGACCGCGGCCGAGGAGTTCGTGACCATGCGCGAGCCGCTGCGGAACGCAGATCGCAGCCCGCCGATGGGGATCGCGCCGAGCTCCGCGTAGCCCGCGTGCGCGCTCGCCGGGCTGCTGGCCCCGCCCGGCGCTCTCGCGATCGCGCCCGTCTGCTTGCGACGGCATCGGTCGGCTGCAGCCGGCGTCCGTCCGCTTCCGCCGACCTTCATTCACCGCCGTCCGCTCGCTCCGGCTCGCCCGCTCGCGTTCGCGCTCGGCGCGCTCCTCTGGTATGGACCGCGCGATGTCGACACACGCCTCGACCCCCTTGAAGCCGGTCGGCCTGCTCGCCCGCACCAGCGATCGATCGTTCTACGTCTTCAATGCCGTGCTCTCCGCGGCCGCGCTGGCGTTCCTCGCCTACATCCTCATCATCCGGCGCGGCGCGGGCGGCGCGGATCTCCGCTTCATGCCCCCGCTGAACGCCGCGCTGAACGCGACGGCCGCCACGCTGCTCGTCGCGGGCTGGATCGCGATCAAGCGCCGCGCGATCGTCGTGCACAAGTACTTGATGGTCTCGGCGTTCGTCGCCTCGTCGCTGTTCCTCGTCGGCTATCTCGCCTACCACTTCGTCCACGGGGACACGAAGTACCAGGGCACCGGGCCGCTGCGCGCCGTCTACTTCGCCGTCCTCATCTCGCACATCGTGCTCTCGGCCGGCATCGTGCCGCTCGCGCTGACGTCGTTCTACTTCGCCTACAAGGCGAACTTCGCGAAGCACGCCAGGGTCGCGCGGGTGACGCTGCCGCTCTGGCTCTACGTGTCGGTGACGGGCGTGCTCATCTATTTCATGCTGCGCGGGAGCCCGCCGGCGGTGCCGTGAGCTTCACGCAGCGCGGGAGCCCGCCGGGGCTCGGCGCGACGCCGCGCGTCTGCGCAGGGCGGCGCTCGCGATGCGCACGGCGAAGAGCAGGGCGAGCAGCGCCGCGTAGATCATCGGCTCCGTCGTGTCCTTCTTCACGCGGAGAAAGAAGTGCACGACCCCGAGGACGGCGGCGACATACGCGAGGCGGTGCAGGCGCTTCCAGCGCGCGGCGCCGAGGCGCTTCAGCATGCGCGCGGTCGACGTCGCCGCGAGCGGGGCGAGCAGCAGGAGCGCGACGAAGCCGGCGAGGATGAACGGGCGCTCGGTGATGTCCTCGATGACGGCGCGGGCGTCGAGCCCCTGATCGACGACCGCATAGGTCAGGAAGTGCGCGCACGCGTAGAAGAAGGCGAGCAGCCCGAGCGCCTTGCGGATACGCAGCGGAAACGTCCAGCCCGAGACGAGCTTGAGCGGCGTCGCCGCCAGGGAGGCGACGAGCAGCACGAGCGCGAGGAGGCCGAGCTGGTTCAGCGCCTCGGCGACGGCGTTCGCGCCGAGCGCCCCGGCCCGGGCGCGCAGGCCGAGCACGGCCAGCGGGATCAGCCCGCCGGTGACGACCGCCGGCGCGAGCCAGGGCAGCTTCCGGCCAGCCGGCGAGAGGGCGCCCGGCGGCGACATCGGCCTCGCGGGGGAGCCCATCGTCAGAAGCTCTCCCGCAGGTCCATGCCGGCGTAAAGACCGGCGACCTCCTCCGCGTAGCCGTTGAACGGCAGCGTGGGGCGGCGGCGCAGCTCACCGAGCCTCCGCTCGGTGGCCTGGCTCCAGCGCGGGTGAGCCACCGCGGGGTTCACGTTGGCATAGAACCCATACTCGTCCGGCGTGGCCTGGCTCCACGTCGTCCGCGGCTGACGCTCCGTGAGCTGGATGCGGACGATCGATTTGCCCCCCTTGAACCCGTATTTCCACGGGACCACCAGGCGAATCGGCGCTCCGTTCTGGCCGAGCAACGATTTGCCGTAGAGGCCCACGGCCAGCATCGTGAGCGGGTGCATCGCCTCGTCGAGCCGGAGCCCCTCGACGTAAGGCCAGTCGAGGACGTCGCTCCGCTGGCCGGGCAGCTGCTCCGGATCGAGCAGCGTGGTGAACTGGACGTACCGGGCGCGGGAGGTCGGCTCGAGGCGCCTGAGCAGCGGGGCGAGCGGGAACCCGAGCCAGGGGATCACCATCGACCACGCCTCGACGCAGCGCATGCGATAGACGCGCTCCTCCAGGGGAAACCACCTGAGCAGGGTGTCGAGGTCGATGACCTCGGGCTTCTTGAGCTCTCCCTCGCACGCGACGGCCCAGGGGCGCAGCCGGAGCCGGCCGGCGTTCCTGGCCGGCTCCGATTTGCTCAGGCCGAGCTCGTAGAAATTGTTGTACGAGACGATGGCCTCGTAGTCGGTCCGCGCCTCGTCGGTGACGAACGGGGTCCTCGCGCTCGTCCCGAGGAGCGGCGGCGCGGCGTCCGGCGGCGGGGGCGCGCTGGCGAGCGGCGCGGCCTCGCCGCCGGGGGCGCCGGGCCCGCCGGCGTCCGCCACGCCGGCCTCGCCGCCCGTGAGCCAGACGAGGCCGCCGCCGAGGGCCGACGCGGTGCCGGCGAAGAGCGCGGCGTTCTTCAGGAGCTCGCGCCGCCGCAGGTAGAGCGCTGGAGGGGTGATCTCGCTGGCGGGCGGCTCCTTGGGCAGCTTGCTCATGCCCCATTCTACGATCGGACGGGGCTCCGGTTGCGGACCGGCACGCGATCACGCGGCCCTTGACAGGAGGCGGAGCGCGACGCCGGGCGCCTGGTGGAGCGAGGGCAGCGCGAGCATCCGCCCGATGCGCGCGGAGCGCTGCTCCACGCCGCGGGCGACCGCCGCCCGCTCGCCCGGGCCGTGCGCCGCGAGCAGGGCCAGCACGTCGGCCCAGACGCGCTCGCGCCAGCGCGAGAGCATCTCCATCGACACCCAGATCGCGAGCTCCGGGGCGGTGTCGCGGAAGATCGCGCTCAGGGGGCAGCCGTGCCGGGTGGCGAGGCGCTCGAGCGCCTCGGTGACCGCGCGGCGGAGGAGCGTATTGACCTCATCGTGATCGTGCTTGAGCCGCGCGAGCATCCTCGGATCGCCGCCGTGCCCGAACTCGACGATCGTCGCGTGGATCCCGAAGACCAGGTCGTAGTTGATGTGGGCGCTGAAGCCGAGCAGGGCGTTCTGCACGGGAGGCGTGAACCGCGATGCCGTGCTCGCGTACGCGATGTGCCAGGCGCCGCAGTCCTGCGCCGCGCCCCGCTCGTACCAGCGGAACGTCTCGAGGTACCGCTCGCAGAACCGGCCGGCGAGGCGGGAGATCCACGCCGGCTCGAGGAATATGCCATCGCGCCGCTCCACCTGCGCCGCGACAGCGCGCGTGACGATACCGTAGACGTCGGTGAACGCCGCCCGCCGATCGCCCGCGGCGATGAGGCGATCCGTCACGGTGTCGAGAACAACGGCAGCATCGTGGACGCTCGTTGGATGCAGATTAAGGCCGTCGATGCAGCTGCTCATGAAGTCCCCTCCTACTTCTTCGCTCGTCAAAGAGACCTGATCTGATGTTCGAACTTCCGCATCCGACCGCCTCGCTCGCGCCGGCCGCGCCGCCGGCACGCAGCACGAACGGCGCAGCAGAGGCGCCGTCCGGCGGTCCGCCCGGACCCGGTCGCGCTGGTCTGCGTCCCGATGCGCATAGTCCCCATGTCGAAAGCGGATCTCGAGACCCGCCGGGAGAAAGGTCGCCGCGGATGCTGCCCTTGCTTCTCCTACTGCCGGCCCTCCCCATGACCGGCCCCCCGCAGAAGAGCGATGACTCGATGCGATCTAGATGCGCTCGCGGCGGGATGCCCCCCCTCGCTGCGGCGCTCTAAGTTGAACCTAGTCTACGACATCGTGTGGGGTGACCACAATTGTCTTATGAGCCCTGATCCCGTTCGGGACAGCTTCGAAGTTATTCTAACTATCGAGCTCGAACAAGCGGCAGTTGACCCTGACACGTTTCTTTGTTGCGCGGGAGAGCGCCACGGCATCTTCCGGGTTGCGCTGCCACTGAAGCGGAGGCTCGTCGATCTCGGAAACCCCCCCACTCGCGTAGGCGCAAGTCGCGAGGAGATGTTCTCGAAAGATGCCGAGTGTTTATCCGATGTTGGCTGTACGGCTTGAGCTGAAGAGATGAAGAATGTTTAGGAAGTCCCTGAGTCGCCGCTCAGGAAACTCCTGGTCCGCTTTCCACAGGGGAGGTGCATTCTTTGCGTTTCCCGTGAAAAATGGTGCGGAAATACCGGGTGCGGTCGCTTTTATGTCGCGGCGGTGGGGGGCGGTGTGGCCGCGCCGGCGTACACGGTGACGCCAGGGCTCGCCTGTCATGCCGCGGGGCGGTGCTCGGGTGATCCTCGCGCCGAAACCCTGCAGCCTGCGCCTCTCAGGCACCGGGGGCCGGCCGTACGGCGGCGATGACCCGGAGGGCTGCGCGCGTCACCGCCGGGAGGAGGGGGCGCAGCCGGGGCGCAGCCCCGCCTGTTGCGGGCGGGATGGCCGCGACGGAGAGCGCCGCCGTTCACGGCGCGCGCGGGGAGGGTCTTCGCTGTCGAGGAGGAGACGGAGAGCGCCGGCGTTCGGTCCAGGCCGGCGGGGCGGGGCGGCGCGCCCGCGCCTCAGCCGGTGCCGGTCTTGGTCTGCACGTCGCGGTAGCCCAGCGTCGCGCGCAGGTAATCGCGGTTCATCTGCGCGATCACGTCGAGCGGGATCTCCTTCGGGCAGACCGCCTCGCACTCGCCGATGTTCGTGCAGTGGCCGAAGTTCTCGACGCGCATCTGGCCCACCATGTTGAGGCTCCGCTGATCGCGCTCCGGCTGGCCCTGCGGCAGGATGTTCAGGTGCGTGAGCTTCGCCGCGGTGAAGAGCGAGGCCGACGCGTTCGGACACGACGCGACACAGGCGCCGCAGCCGATGCACGCCGCCGCGTCCATGGAGCGCTCGGCGATCGGCTTCGGCACGGGGATGGCGTTCGCGTCCGGCGCGCTGCCGGTCGGCACCGAGACGTAGCCGCCCGCCGCGATGATGCGGTCGAACGCGCTGCGGTCCACCGCGAGGTCGCTCACGACGGGGAAGGCCTGGGCCCGCCACGGCTCGAGCCACAGCACATCGCCGTCCTTATAGTGACGCATGTGCAGCTGACACACGGTCGTCCCACGGAGGGGGCCGTGCGCCTGGCCGTTGATCATGAAGCCGCACATGCCGCAGATGCCCTCGCGACAGTCGTGATCGAACGCGATCGGCTCCTCACCCTTGAGGATGAGCCGTTGATTGAGCACGTCGAGCATCTCGAGGAAGGACATGTGCTCGCTGACGTCAGGCACATCGTACGTGACGAACCGGCCCGCTTCGTACTTGCCCTTCTGACGCCAGACATGGAGGGTGAGGCGCATTATTTGTAACTCCGCTGCGTTAGGTGAACCTCGTTGAACTGGAGCGGCTCCTTGTAGAGCTCCTGGGCCTGACCTTCGCCTCGCCATCCCCAGGCGGCGACATAGCTGAAGGCGTCGTCGTCGCGCTTCGCCTCGCCCTCGGGGGTCTGGTGCTCCTCGCGGAAGTGCCCGCCGCACGACTCTTCACGCTGGAGGGCGTCGCGACACATGAGCTCCGCCAGCTCGAAGAAGTCGGCGACGCGCGCCGCCTTCTCGAGCTCCTGGTTCAGGCCGGTGCTCGTGCCCGAGACGCGGACGTCGCGGTGGACTTGCTCCCGGAGCTCCGGGATCCGCGCGAGCGCGCCCTTCAGCCCGGCCGCGTTGCGCGCCATCCCGCACTGCTCCCACATGATCTTGCCGAGCTCGCGGTGGAACGAGTCGGCCGTGCGCGAGCCGTTCGCGGCGAGCAGCTTGTTCAGCCGGGCGCCCGCGTCGCGCTCGGCGTCCCTCACGGCGGGGTGGAGGTCGTCGACCCGCTCGAGCTTCGTCGACGCGAGGTAGTCGCCGATGGTGTAGGGGATGACGAAGTAGCCGTCGGCCAGCCCCTGCATCAGCGCGCTCGCCCCGAGGCGGTTCGCGCCGTGGTCGGAGAAGTTCGCCTCGCCGAGCACGTACATGCCGGGGATCGTGCTCATGAGGTTGTAGTCGACCCAGAGCCCGCCCATCGTGTAGTGGATGGCCGGGTAGATGCGCATGGGGACGGCGTACGGGTCGTCGCCGGTGATGCGCTCGTACATGTCGAAGAGGTTGCCGTAGCGCTCGGCGATGGCCGGCTTGCCGAGGCGCCGGATGGCGTCCGAGAAGTCGAGGTACACGCCGAGCCGCGTCGGCCCCACGCCGCGGCCCTCGTCGCAGACCGCCTTCGCCGCGCGCGACGCGACGTCGCGCGGCACGAGGTTGCCGAAGCTCGGATAGCGGCGCTCGAGGTAGTAGTCGCGCTCGCCTTCGGGGATGAGCTCCGGCGCGCGGGTGTCGCCCGGGTTCGTCGGCACCCAGATGCGGCCGTCGTTCCGGAGCGACTCGCTCATGAGCGTCAGCTTCGACTGGTACTCGCCCGAGACGGGGATGCACGTCGGGTGGATCTGGGTGAAGCAGGGGTTGGCGAAGAGCGCGCCCCGCTTGTGCGCCCGCCAGATGGCGGTGGCGTTCGACCCCTTCGCGTTCGTCGAGAGGAAGAACACGTTCCCGTAGCCGCCCGAGGCGAGGACGACCGCGTCGCCGAGGTGCGTCTCGAGCGCCCCCGTGATCAGGTCGCGGGTGACGAGGCCGCGCGCCTTGCCGTCGACCACGATGAGGTCGAGCATCTCGGTGCGCGGGTACATCTTCACCTTGCCGAGGCCGATCTGCCGCTCGAGCGCCTGGTAGGCGCCGAGGAGGAGCTGCTGCCCCGTCTGCCCGCGCGCGTAGAACGTCCGCGACACCTGCGCGCCGCCGAAGGAGCGGTTCGCGAGCACGCCGCCGTACTCGCGCGCGAACGGCACGCCCTGCGCGGCGCACTGGTCGATGATGTTCACGCTGATCTGCGCGAGCCGGTACACGTTGG
>JAICEP010000003.1 GCA_025924095.1 Sorangium sp. | reverse complement strand
CTGCATGGACCACATGCTGATCCCGGACGCGAAGCAGAAGCTCCTCGACGAAGCCCAGGGCGAGGTCGAGCGCGTGATCGAGCAGTATCAAGAAGGGCTCATCACCGACGGCGAGCGCTACAACAAGATCGTCGACATCTGGGCGGGCGTCGCCGACGACGTCACCGCGGAGATGATGAAGGTCATCGGCTTCGAGACGATGACGGACCCGGAGACGGGCATCCAGTCGACCGAGCCGAGCTTCAACCCGATCTACATCATGGCCGACTCCGGCGCGCGTGGCTCGACCCAGCAGATCCGTCAGCTGGCCGCCATGCGTGGCCTCATGGCCAAGCCCTCGGGTGAAATCATCGAGACGCCGATCACCGCGAACTTCCGCGAGGGTCTCAGCGTGCTCCAGTACTTCATCTCGACGCACGGCGCGCGCAAGGGCCTCGCCGACACCGCGCTCAAGACGGCGAACTCGGGTTACCTCACCCGGCGGCTCGTCGACGTGGCGCAGGACGCGGTCATCTCCGAGTTCGACTGCGGCACGCTCGACGGCATCCGCGTGGCGAAGCTCGAGGAGGCCGGCGAGGTCATCCAGCCGCTCGGCGACCGCATCCTCGGCCGCGTCGCGCTGGAGGACGTCGTCGACCCGCTCACCGGCGAGGTGCTCATCACCGCGAACACCGAGCTCGACGAGCAGGCGGTGCGGTCCATCGAGGACGCCGGCATCGAGGAGGTCGTCATCCGGTCGGTGCTCACGTGCCAGCTCCGCCGCGGGGTGTGCGCGCTCTGCTACGGCCGCGACCTCGCGCGCGGCTACCGGGTCAACATCGGCGAGGCGGTGGGCATCATCGCCGCCCAGTCGATCGGCGAGCCGGGCACGCAGCTCACGATGCGCACCTTCCACATCGGCGGCACCGCGGCGCGCGGCAAGATCGAGGCGAGCTACCTCGAGGCCCGCACCGAGGGCACGGTCCGCCTCCGCCGCGCGGTCGTCCAGAAGAAGAAGGACGGCACCATGGTGATCATGAACCGCCACGGCGAGATCGTGGTCGTCGACGAGACGGGGCGCGAGCGCGAGCACAACCGCCTCGTCTACGGCGCCATCCTCAAGAAGGCCGACGGCGAGCGCACCAAGGCCGGCGAGCTGCTCGCCGAGTGGGACCAGTTCGCGACGCCGATCCTCACCGAGGTCTCCGGCGTGGTGAAGTTCGGCGACCTCATCGAGGGCGTCAGCGTGCAGGATCGCCTCGACGAGGTGACGGGCCTCTCGCGAAAGGTCGTCATCGAGTCGAAGGCGGCCGACGTCCGCCCGCGCATCTCGCTGAAGGACCCCGAGACCGGCAGGACGCTGAAGCTGCCGAACAGCGAGCTCGAGGCGCGCTACCTGCTCCCCGTCGGCGCGCACATCGTCGCGCAGGAGGGGGATCTCATCGAGGCCGGCGAGGTCATCGCGAAGATCCCGCGCGACACGACGAAGGTGCAGGACATCACCGGCGGTCTGCCCCGCGTCGCCGAGCTGTTCGAGGCCAGAAAGCCCAAGGATCACGCGATCATCAGCGAGATCGACGGCGAGGTCACGTTCGGCAAGGACACGAAGGGCAAGCGGAAGGTCATCATCACGCCGTACTCGCCGGACGGGCATGCGCTGGGCGATCAGGCGCGCGAGTACCTGATCCCCAAGGGCAAGCACATCCAGGTGCAGCCGGGCGACCGGGTGCGCGCGGGTGACCCGCTCCAGGACGGTCCGCCGAACCCGCACGACATCCTCCGGGTGAAGGGCGAGAAGGAGCTGTCGGCCTGGCTCGTGAACGAGATCCAGCAGGTCTACCGGCTCCAGGGCGTCGGCATCAACGACAAGCACATCGAGGTCATCGTCCGGCAGATGCTCCGGCGGGTCCGCGTGCGCGAGGTCGGCGATACGAACTTCCTGGTCGACGAGCAGGTGGAGAAGCACATCTTCGAGAAGGAGAACGAGACCGTCCTCGAGCGCGGCGGCAAGCCCGCCATCGCCGAGGCGCTCCTCCTCGGCATCACCAAGGCCAGCCTGTCGACCGAGTCGTTCATCAGCGCCTCGTCGTTCCAGGAGACGACCAAGGTGCTCACCGAGGCCGCGATCAACGGCAAGACGGACGATCTCCGCGGTCTCAAGGAGAACGTCATCATGGGCCGCCTGATCCCGGCCGGGACGGGGCTGCCCGCCTACAAGCGTCTCCAGGTCGTGGTCGAGGGCGAGCCGGTGGTGCAGGCGCCGTACGTCGCCCCGCGGCCGCGTCCCGAGGAGACGCTCACGGCAGTGAACGAGGAGTGACGGCCGCCGGCGCGCCCAGGGCGGCGGGGTCGACCCCCGCCTCCGGGCGCGCCGTCCGTCCCCTGGATACCCACCAATCCGGGGGCGGCTTTCCTCTTACAGCCCTGAGCTTGCCGGCCTGGCGAGCAGCGCCGGACGTGGCGTGCGCGCCTACCCGGGGTCAGCCTTCACCTCCACACGTAGCAGCGCATCGGGTCGAGCGGGGTCTCGGAAGCCAACCGGCGTTGGCCGGGATGCTCACGGGGCTCGCGCACCGAGCCGAGCTCTGCTCTCATCCATCGAGCGCACCCCATGGCTGCACACGCCGCGAGCGGCTGGCCAGCTTTCCCCGCGTGCTTTCGTTCCGCGAGGGTTCTTGGGCGCGCCTACCTCCAATTTCCGAGTAGAATCAGGTTTCGATGGCTTCCGTTCACGGATTGAACCAGCGGATTGCCGATCGCCTCGTCCTCGAGGGGCGCATCACCCCGGACGATCATCGTCGTGCGGTGGAGTACGCGATGCGTACCCGCGGCCGCATCGAGGACGCCATCATCGAGCTCGATATCGTCAACGAGGCCGAGCTCCTGAAGTTCATCGCGACCGTCCACAACACCCGCTTCGTCTCGACCGAGAAGCTCTCGAAGGCGATCATCGAGCCCCGCGTGCTCGCCAAGGTCTCGGCGATCACCGCGACGTTGCACGGCGTCTTCCCGGTCCTGCTCGACGAGCGGAACACGACGCTCTCGGTCGCGACTGCAGATCCCGACAACGACGTCGCGCTGCACGAGATCCGGCTGGCCGCGGGCGTGCGGGACGTACGCGCCATCGTCGCCAGGCCGGCGGCAGTGCGCGCGGCCATCGCCTTCCATTACCGGGGCGACACGACCGCCTTCAATTCGCTGCTGCGGCCGGTCAGCTCGTTCGACGAGATCCTCTACAACAACAACAATAACCCGTTCGAGCGCACGTCGATGACGCACGAGCGCGCGTCGATGACGCACGTGCCGGCCGCGCATTCGCAGCCGATGCACGGCCAGCCGGCGCACGCGCCGGCCGCGCATTCGCAGCCGATGCACGGGCAGACGACGATGCACGGGCAGACGACGATGCACGGGCAGACGACGATGCACGGGCAGCCGGCGCACGCGACGCCGCAGCTCGCGCCTATGCCTGCGGCGCTCGTCACGGCGCCGCAGGCTCCCGCGGTGATGCGGGCGCCCTCCGCGCCGCCGCGCGTGGCCCCGGCCGGGCCCCCGCCCACGCCCGTGCCGCCCTCGCCCCCCGCTCCGCCGCAGGTCGCCCCGATCTCCGTGCCGGTCGCGGTGGCAGCGGCGCCGCCGCCGCCGCACCCGACCACGAGCCACGCATACGTCGAGACGCTGAACGTCCTCGTGAGCCTGCTCGAGAACGCGCGGCAGGACCTCCGAGGTCACTCCTCCACGGTCGCGCGCATCGTCCGCAAGCTCTGCGAGCGCATCGGCCTGCCGCCGCCGACGGTCGCGAGCTACGTGGCCTCGGCCTACCTGCACGACCTCGGCAAGAACGGCCCGTACCACCTCACCGCGCTCAACGTCGCCGAGTACGAGGGGCACCGGCTCGCCGCGACGAAGAGCGTCGACCTCCCGGCCCACCTCATGGAGTCGGTGGGCCTGCCGCAGGACGTCGTCTCGGCGATCAACCTGATGTACGAGCGCTACGACGGCAGCGGCTTCCCCGACGGTCTGTCCGGCAAGGAGATCCCGCTCGGCGCGCGCATCCTCGCGGTCGCGGACACCTACGCCGACCTCACCCAGAACCCGCGCAACCCCTACCGCAAGGCGCTCCGCCCGCCCGAGGCCTGCGACGTGCTCGCCCAGTACCGCGGCACCATCTTCGATCCGAACATCGTCGATCTCTTCCGCCAGGTCATGACCGGCGACGACATGCGCGCGAAGCTCCTCGCCGACCGGCATCAGGCGCTCATCGTCGACCCGGATCCCGAGGAGACGACGGTGCTCGAGCTGCGGCTCCTCGAGCAGGGGTTCGAGGTCTCGATCGCGCGCAACGTGGCGCAGGCGCGCCGCGAGCTCGAGACGAAGGACATCGAGGTGGTCGTCAGCGAGATCGACCTCGAGGAGCCCGACGCCGGCCTCGTGCTCCGCGCCGACGCGCTGAAGCTCGGCTTCGGCCGCGACAAGACGTGGGTCATCCTCACCGCGAAGACCGACCGGCAGACCGCCCAGCGCGCCTTCGATCTCGGCGTCGACGACTTCGTCTCGAAGCCGGCGTCGACCGACGTCATGGCCGCCAAGCTCCGCCAGCTCATCGAGCGACGCTCCGCGACCGCCGTCCCCCGCGGCGTGTCCGGCTCGCTCGCCGAGATGGGCCTGCCGGACATGATCCAGATCCTCTGGCACGGCCGGAAGACGTGCGCGCTCAAGATCCAGGCGAACTCCATGGCCGGCGAGATTCACTTCGCCGACGGGCAGGTCGTCCACGCGCTCTGGGCCGGCGCGCTGGGCGAGGACGCGTTCTACAGGATGCTCACGCTCCGGGAGGGCGACTTCCGCCTCGACCCGAGCTTCTCGCCCAGCACCCGCAGCATCACCGCCTCGCCCGAGGCCCTGCTCCTCGAGGGGATGCGCCGCCTCGATGAAGGGACCCTGTCGTAGGAGCGGCGCGCGGGGAGGCCGGGTTGAAGAGCTCCGTCTGCATCGAGACCCCGCGGCTGCGCCTCCTCATCCCGCCCCTCGACTTCGCCGGCCGCTACCTCGCCTATTTCGAGCGCAATCGCGAGCACCTGGCCCGGTGGGATCCGCCGCGACCCGAGGGCTTCTACACCGAGGCGTTCTGGCGCGAGCGCCTCCTCCGCGATCGCGACGATTTCGTCGCGGACCGGGCGCTCCGGCTCGCGCTGCAGTGGCGCGGCGCTCCCGCGGGCGAGGTGATCGGGGTCTGCAACTTCACCCAGTTCGTTCGCGGCGTCTTCCAGGCCGCGACGCTCGGCTACTCGCTCGACCAGCGCGCCGTGGGCGCGGGCGTGATGTTCGAGGCGCTCGAGGCGGCGATCGCGTACATGTTCGGCACGCTCGGCTTCCACCGGGTGATGGCGAATTACCTGCCGCATAACGAGCGCAGCGGTCGGTTGCTCCGGCGCCTCGGCTTCGTCGTCGAGGGGTACGCCCGCGATTACCTGTTCATCGACGGCGCCTGGCGCGACCACATCCTGACCGCGCTGACGAACCCCAGGCCGGCGCCCCCGGGTTCCTCGCGGGCGCCTGCCGCGGCGCTCTCTTCCGGCGGCGCCGGCCAGCGCCGCGGATGATCGATCGGCGCTGCAGCGACCGCCGAGCGGCGCCCGGGGCCCCTACCTGCCGCAGCTGCTTCCGTCGGTAACTTTCCACGATCCTTGGTGATTGTGACGAGATCGGCCGCGGCCGCCGCGCGCCGCGTCTTGCTCTGTAGCGGGCGCGGCTCTAGCCTTTCCGGAGGCGTGGACCGCAGGTGCGGCCGCGACCTGGAGGCACATGTACGGTCCGCAAGGCAATGGTGGCGGCAGCGCGCGCAGACCAGCGCAGCGCTCGACGAAGGTCATGGTCCCCGAGATCCGCGCCCGCAAAGGGGTCTCGCCGATCGCGATGGTGACGGCCTACGACTTCACGATGGCGCGGCTGCTCGACGAGGGCGGCGCCGATCTGCTGCTCGTCGGCGACTCGCTCGGGATGGTCGTGCAAGGGCACCCGACCACCCTCCCCGTCACGGTCGAGGAGATCTGTTATCACGGGCGCGCGGTGACGCGCGGCGCGCGGCGCGCCCACGTCGTGGGCGACATGCCGTTCATGAGCTTCCAGCTCTCTCCGATGCACGCGCTCGAGAACGCCGGGCGGATGATGAAGGAGGGCAGCTTTGAGAGCATCAAGCTCGAGGGGGGCGCCGAGATCGCGGAGCACGTGCGCCGGATCGTCGCCGCGGGCATCCCGGTGATGGGTCACCTCGGGCTCACGCCGCAGTCCGTGCACGCGATGGGCGGCTTCAAGGTGCAGGGCAAGGGGGACGAGGCGGCCGAGCGTCTCCTCGCCGACGCGCGCATCCTCGAGGAGGCGGGCGCCTACGCCATCGTGCTCGAGGCCATCCCGCCGGACCTCGCGCAGGAGGTGACGGCGGCGGTCTCCGTGCCGACGATCGGCATCGGCGCCGGGGCCGGCTGCGATGGGCAGGTGCTCGTCTGCTACGACCTGCTCGGGATGTTCCGCGAGCTGACGCCGAAGTTCGCGAAGCGCTTCGCCGAGGTCGGCGACCAGATCGTGGAGGCGACGCGCGCCTACGTGGACGAGGTGCAGTCGCGCACGTTCCCGGCCGCGGAGCACAGCTTCAAGCCGAACGGGCCTCGCCGGGCGGCCGCCGTGCCCGCCTCGCCGGCCAAGCCCGAGTTCGCGCCGGCCGACGAGATCCCGCCGCACTGGCAGACGCACTGAGCGCGGTAGCGGCGGGAGCCGGCTCTCGCCGGCCTCAGCTCGCCTGGGCCTCGGCCGGCTCCCCCCGGCCTCAGCTTGCCTGGGCCTCGGCCGGCTCCCCCCGGCCTCAGCTTGCCGGGGCCTCGGCCGGCTCCCGCCGGCCTCCGAGGGCGCGCAGCAGGAGCTCGGCTGCGAGCAGCGCGAGCAGCAGCAGCGCCACGTAGGGCGATCCGTCGATGGATGCCGACATGCCGCCCAGCTCCGCCGCGCGGGCGCTCTCGGCGACGCGCCGGGGGCGAAGGTCGATCTCGCGCTCCGGCACCGACACGACGCGCGTCGAGCGCTCGCCGTCCAGGGTGAGCTCGTAGAGCCCGGCGAGCGGGGGCGAGACGCGCAGCCGCCGATCGACCTCCACGACGGGGAGCGCCTCACGCCCCGCGGGGCCCTGGCCGCGGTCGACCCGCACGCGCTCGACCTTGACGTCGTGGTAGCCGTCGAAGGTCCCCGTCTCGCCCGCGGCGAGGCGCCGCGCGCCGCCGCGGGCGCGCGCGGCGCCGACGAACCCGTCGAGCAGCGAGAGGAACGCCGGCCGCAGCGCGACGTCGCTCTCCTCCGTGCTGAGCGGCAGCGTCATGAACAGCACGACGCCGCGCCCGAGCGGGCGGCGCACGAGGAATGGGGCGCCGTCGGTCCACCGGGCGAGCACCTCGGCGCCCTCCGAGGCCTCCGCGCCCAGCGTGGCCCGGCCGCGCGGGGCGACGTCGGCGAGGCCAGCCGCGGACGGCCCGAGCCAGCCCGCCGTGGCGGGGTCCAACCCGGGCGCCGGGGACGCCGACCAGCGGACGACGCCGGGCACCAGCGGCTCGAACCCGGCGCCGAGCGGCGCGGCGGCGGCGCGCTGGCCGAGCGTCAGGAGCGCGACGCCGCCGCGCTCGACCCACGCGGCGAGCGAGCGGCGCACCTCCGGCGTGAAGCCGGGCGCGTCGTCGACGATGAGCCCCGCGTGCGCGGCCAGCTCGTCCGCGTGCTCCGGGACCGAGGGCAGCGGCCTGATCTGCGCGTCGAGATCCAGCGCGGAGAGCGCCTGCTCGAGCGGCGGCGGACCACCCGTCTCGACGTGCGTCGTCGCGGGATCGACCACGACCGCGATCGAGAGCGGGCCGCCGGCGGAGATGATCGGCGCGCGGTCGTCCTCGGCGATCGCGTCGCCGCCGGTGAGCACGGCGAGCAGGAATTCGGGCGCCCCGGAGGGCAGGTCGATCGTGAGCTCCTCGGCGCGCAGCGCCGGATCGAGCGCGACCTTGCCGAGCACCGCGTCGCCGGCGCGCACCTCGAGGGATCGCCCCGCGGCGGCGGAGGCGCCCGCGGCGGAGGCGGCAGGCGCCGCCGCGCCGCCGTCGCGCTCCGCGGCGGCGGGGTCGGGACCGGGCGCGGCGGTCGACGCGGCGGTGCAGACGACGCGGATGCGCGCCTTCTGGCTGGATCGATCCGCGCGCACGATCCCGCAGTCCTCTCCCGCCGCCTCGAGCTCCTCGAGCGGCACCCACGTGGCGATGTCGGGGGTGCCCGAGATAGGCGGGGCGCCTGGCGAGCCGTCCGCGAGGTCGCTGAGGAGCACGATGCGCTTGTCGCTCTGGGGCAGCCCCCGGAGCAGATCGCGCGCGAGGTCGAGGGCGCCGTCGAGGTCGGTGGCGCGGTCCGACGGCGTCACCGCGGCGAGCGCCTCGGTGACGGCGGTGAGGTTGGTCGTCGACGCGAGGGCGACCCGGGCCGGGGCGCCCGCGAGGACGAGCGCCGCGGCGTCGACGGGCGCGAGTCCGCCGGCGAGCTCGCGCGCGGCCGTGAGCGCGCGCTCGAACCGCGCGGGGCCGGCGCGCTCCACGCCGCCGGCGCCAGGGCGCGCGCGCATGCTGAGCGAGTCGTCGACGACGATGGCGAGCGCGACGGACGCGCCGGCCCTGCGGCTGAGCGCCAGGTGCGAGCAGCGCAGGAGCGGCGTGGCGCCGAGCACAGCGAGCGCGAGCACCGAGACGGCCCGGGTGGCGAAGAGGGCGCGGTCCTCGAGGAGGCTCCGGCGCCGCGCCGTCGGCGGCGTGGGCGGGACCAGGCGCGCGGGCGGGAACGGCCGCTCCTCGGCGCGGCGACGGCGCAGGAGGTGCGCGGCGACCGGCGCGCCGACGAGCAGCGCGACGAGCAGCGCGCCCAGCGTGACGAAGCTCATCGCCGCACCTCGGCGATCGCCTGCACCAGGGAGCGGACGACGTCGGTCGGGGGATCGGCGCTCGTCGCGCGTAGCAGGCGGCCGCCGCGCGACGCGAGCGCGCGCGACCAGACCTCGGTCAGGGCGGCGAGGCGCGCCTTGTACTGCGCCCGGACCGCGCCCGCGTCGGCCTCGATGACGGCGCCGCCCTCGAGCGCGCGGAGGCGCACGTTGCCCTCGAAGTCGAGCTCCGCCTCGCTCGGATCGAGGACCTGGAGGGCGATCAGCGTGCGGCCGCCCGTGCTGAGCGGCGTGAACGCGGAGAGCGCGCGGTCCGTGCCAGATTCATGAGCAAGATCGAGTAGATCCGAGATGAGCAGGACGACGGCGCCGCGGCGGGCCTTCTTCGCGACGGGCGCGAGGGCGCGCTCGATGGCGCCCGCGTCGCCGCTCCAGTCCTGGGCCGCGGAGGTGGCCTCGAGGGCGCCCACGATCCGCTCGAACGCCTCGCGCCCCGCCATGGCGGGCAGGCCGTGGGTGCCGGCGCCGCCGAGCCACGCGAGCCCCACCGGGTCGCCGGTGGCGAGAGCGACGCGGGCCATGGCCGCGGCGATCAGCGCCGCGTAGGCGAGCTTGGCGCCGGGCGCGCGCCGGCCTCGGTAGGACATCGAGGCGGTCGCGTCGACGCACAGCCAGAGGGCGCGATCGGTCTCGGTCTCGAACTCGCGCACCATGAGGCGATCGTGGCGGAGCAGGGCGCGGCGATCGAAGAAGCGGAGATCGTCGCCGGGCACGTAGGGCCGCTGCCCGCCGAACTCGACGCCGGCGCCCTTGCGGATGCTCCGGTGCATCCCGGCGTAGACGCCCTCGGCGACGGCGCGCGACTTGAGCCGGAGCGGGGCGAGCCCGCCCCAGTCGATGGGGAACGTGGCGAGCGAGGCGCGGTCGGAAGCGAGCGGCACAGGGGCGGTTCTTAGCCTGGATCCACGGGGCGATCACCCCGCGCCGACCGGGCAGCAGGCGCGCGGTAGAGCGGCGGAACCGAGCGGCGGTAGACGCGCGGTCCCGGACTGTAGAACCGCGGCGGGCGGCTCCCGGCCAGACCCCTGGGCTCCCTCCATCGCGCGGCTTTACCGTGTGATTTCCGGTTCTTCCGGGGCCCGGGGCTTGCCGAGGCGACGTCCGCCACACATCCGCTCCATGGGATGGCTGACGAGAAAAGGCCGGCGTCGCGCACGTGGCTCGGGTACCTGCTGATCGCCGCCGCGGTCCTGGCCTTTTCCGGGATCGTCAAGCCGCCGGGGCCTCCGCTCGTGCCCTACGACGAGGCGGTCGCCGAGGTGCGGCGCGGGGAGGTCGCCGCGGCGGTCGTGAAGTCCGACGAGATCGAGCTCGTCCGCCGCGGCGGCGCGCAGCGACCCGAGGAGCGCGTCCGCGTGACGCGGCTGCCCGGCGTCGAGGACGAGCCGATCGTGCGGGCGCTGCTCGAGCAGCAGGTCCGCATCGAGGCGAAGAGCGCCCGGGCCGCGGCGTGGACGCAGGTGGCGATCTGGCTCTTGCCGCTCCTGCTCATCAACGCGGTGTTCTTCATGATGCTGCGCCGGGTGGGGCAGGGGGCCGGCGGGCCGCTCGGGTTCCTGCGCAGCAAGGCGAAGATCTACGATCGATCCAGGCAGGATCCGGTGCGCTTCTCCGACGTCGCAGGGGTCGATGAGGCCAAGGACGAGCTCGTCGAGGTGATCGACTTCCTCAAGGAGCCGTCGCGGTACCGCTCGCTGGGCGGGCGGATCCCGCGCGGCCTCCTGCTCGTCGGGCCGCCCGGCACCGGCAAGACGCTGCTCGCGCGCGCCGTGGCAGGCGAGGCGAACGTGCCGTTCTTCTCGCTGAACGCGAGCGAGTTCGTCGAGATGTTCGTGGGGCTCGGGGCCGCGCGCGTGCGCGAGCTCTTCGAGGAGGCGCGCAAGAGCGCGCCCAGCATCGTGTTCCTCGACGAGATCGACGCCGTGGGCAGGACCCGGGGCGGCCTCAGCGCCCTCGCGACCCACGACGAGCGCGAGCAGACGCTCCACCAGCTCCTCGCCGAGCTCGACGGCTTCGACGCGCGCACCACCGTGATCCTGATGGCCGCCACCAACCGGCCCGAGGTGCTCGATCCGGCCCTCATGCGGCCCGGGCGCTTCGACCGCCAGGTCATCGTGGATCGGCCGGATCTGCGCGGCCGCGAGGCGATCCTCGCGGTGCACGCGCGGCGGGTGCCGCTCGCGAAGGACGTCGACCTCGGGCTCGTGGCGCGCCGCACGCCGGGCCTGGGCGGGGCCGACCGCGCCAAGATCGGCAACGAGGCGGCGCTCGCCGGGGCGCGGCGCGGCGCCAGGGAGATCGGCCAGGCCGACTTCGACGAGGCGCTCGATCGGTCGCAGCTCGGGCTCCGGCGCCGCGGGCAGATCATGACCGCGGAGGAGCGGCGGCGCGTGGCGTACCACGAGGCCGGGCACGCGCTCGTCGCGCTCGCGCTGCCGGCCGCCGATCCGGTGGAGCGGGTGTCCATCGTCGCGCGCACGATCGGCGCGCTCGGCGTCACGATCCAGGTGCCCCGCGACGAGCGCCAGCTGGTCACCGAGCAGGAGATCGAGTCGCGCGTCACGGTGATGCTCGGCGGCAGGGCGGCGGAGGAGATCGCGCTCGGCCAGGTCTCGAGCGGCGCGCACGACGATCTCGGGCGGGCCACGGCGCTCGTCCGCGAGATGGTGACCCGCCTCGGAATGAGCCGGCGCCTCGGGCTGCCCGCGCTCTCGCGCCACGTCGGCGCGCCGATGCTCGGCGTGATCCAGGAGGAGCGCATGTGCAGCGAGGAGACCGCGCGCGAGGTCGACGAGGAGGTGAGGGAGCGGCTCGGCGAGATGTACCTGAAGGCCAAGCAGCTGCTCGTCGATCGCCGCGAGGGCCTCGAGGCGGCCGCGGAGGCGCTCGTGCTCAAGGAGACCCTGCGCGGCGAGGAGCTGGAGCAGATCGCGGCCGTGTCGGCGCGCCGGAAGATCTCCGTGGGGTCGCCGAGCGCGGCCTGAAGCTCGGGGCCGCGCGGCGCCGGGGCCCGCGGCCAGGGCCGTACGGTTCCAGGCACGAGGCTCAGGTCGCGCGGCGCCGGCGCCTGAGGCCGCCCGCGAGCGCGGCGAGCGACAGCCCTGCCGCCCACGCCCCGCCGCCCGCGCCCCCGCGCGGCGCGCTTCCGGCCGCGCGGCAGGCGCAGCCGCCGTCCTGATCCGTCGGCTCACCGCTGTCCGGCCCGTCGTCCGGCGCCGCCACGCCGATCCCCCTCACCGTGATCTCCTGGACCGGATCGCTCGGGTCGTTCGACTCGACGAGGACGGTCGCCGCGAACGCGCCGCTCGCCTTCGGCGCGAAGCGGATCGCGAAGTCGACCGCCGTCTCGGGGTCGACCTCGAGCGCCGCGTTCGCGAGCTCGAAGCTCGCCGGATCGTCGGTCGTCACGGCGACGTCGAGCAGCGCCTCCCCTGCGTTCGACAGCTGGACGATCTCCACGTTGGCCTGCCCGACCTCCACCGCGCCGAAGTCGATCTCCTGGGTGTCCAGCGCGAGATCCGGGAGCGGGACATGGACGCGCTCGCTCTCGAAGCGCCATTCCCGCTCGGTGAGCGGGAAGGCGAGCGGGAGGTCGACGATCGGGATCGACCACTCGCGGCCGAGCAGGCTGACGCTGAACGCGGGGATGAGGTGGAGCGTGCCCTCGTAGCGCACCGACCCCTCCGGACGGACGTTGAGCTCGACCGACGGGCCGCCCAGGTACTCCGTGGAGGAGGCGCTGCGCTCCGAGGTGATGTCGCCTCCGCTCACCGTCGCCTGATCGAGCGTCTCGATGGCCACGCGGTGGGTCACGTACCGCGCAGCGACATCCATGGCGACGTCGAGCTCGAACCGCCCCTCGATACCGGGGATCGACCCGCCGATGAGGTCGCCGAGGGCGACGGACGCGAGCCGCTGCGGCTCGGCCGAGCTCGCCAGCGCAATGCCCGGCTCCCAGCCCCAGGCGTCGAACGGCGCGCTGGCGTGCACCTGGAAATCGAGCTGGGGCACATAGGGGATATCGCCTGTCCAGTCGAAGTCCTGGCCCAGGACGGAAACGCTGATGCGCCCCTGTGCGCTGACGTCGAGCCCGTAATCGCAGCTGAACATGCCTCCGTCCTGGTCGCCGGGGGCCGTGAGCGCGAGCGCCTCTGGCCACGACGCCTCGAGCGCTCCGCTCAGCGAGACCTTCGTGTTCGCATAGACCGCGGCCCGGAGGTTCAGTTGCAACGGTGAGCCCGGTGGGACCCAGCCCGTCTCGAAGTCGAGCTCGAGCGGGATGGCTTCGCTGCGCTCGAAGGCGACCGCCCCCCGCTCACAATAGAACGGGTTGTCGACGCACGGCGCAGCGAGCGAGTCGTAGGCCGACGCGGCCGCGGGGGTGAAGAGGGTGAGCGCGGCGGCGGCGCAGGGGAGAGCGCGCCGGGGCCGAGCCGCGCGGGAGGCCGTGAGTGCAGCGTCACCGAGCAGCAGAGAGCGCATGATAACGATTACCACGATCCGCGCGCTCCACGCCATGGCCGCATTCCACGATGACGGCGTCGCTAACGTGCCCCGAACAGCGTGCCGACCACGATTCCGGCGGCCGCACACAGAATGGCCACCACGGTCCACAGGAACCGCTCGCGCGAGGGGCTCGCCGCCGCCAGCGCGCCGTTGCGGGACGGGTCCTCGAACATCGCGGATCGGCCCGCGGGCAGCGCTTTAACCACCGCGCTCTCCCGGGGCGGAACGGGAGGACCGACGTCCGAGGTGGAAGCGTCGTTCTGGGGCGTCGCGGCGTGATCCAGGCCGGTCCGCTCGAGCTCCAGCTCGGTGATCGAGATGGCGTCCGCGAGGTTCGCTGGCGTGTGGCCGACGACGCGCCGTTCGCGGCAGGCGCGCAGGGCGTCGGCGAAGGCCCGGGCGCTCCGGTGCCGCTCGGCCGGGTCCTTGGCGAGGGCCCTCAGGATGACCGCCTCCAGCCCGGCCGAGATGAGCCCGTCGCGCTTGCTGGAGCGTGGGGGCAGCGGTTGCTCGGCGATCTGCGCTGTCATCACGGCGATGGGCGTCCGCTTGCTGAACGGCACGGCGCCGACCACCATCTCGTAGAGGATGCAGCCGAGCGCATAGATGTCGCAGCGCGGATCGACGTCCTCGCCGCGCACCTGCTCCGGCGACATGTACTCCGGCGTCCCGAAGATCATGTCCTGCTCGGTGAGCCCGGTCGTCATCTGCTCGCCGTGCACCACCTTCGCGAGCCCGAAATCGACCACGCGGACGCGGCCCGCGAGCGGCGACGGCGCGCCGCCGGCATGCCCGCCCGAAGGCGGCGCGCCCGGGCGCTCGACGAGCACGTTCGCCGGCTTGAGATCGCGATGGACCACGCCTGCCGCGTGCGCGGTCTCCAGCGCGGAGCAGATCTGGAGGGCGATCTCGATCGCCCGGTCGACCTCGATCGGCGCGCGCTCCTGCAGGAGCTCCTCGAGCGAGCTGCCGTCGATGTGCTCGAGGGCGATCACGAGGAGCCCGCCCTCCTCGACGAAGTCGAGCATCCGGACGACGTGGGGGCCCTCGATGCGCTTCAGGATGGCGGCTTCCCGGTGGTAGCGCCTGAAGATCTGCGGCGTGCCGGAGAGGTGTCTGTGGATCACCTTGAGCGCGACGCGCCGGCCGTCCTCGTCGCGGGCGGCGCGGTAGACGACGCCGGATGCGCCCTCGCCGACGACCGACTCCACGGTGTACTGCGACGCGACGCGGTGCCCGGGAGGCAGGCGCTCGGGCGCGATGGGCTGCGAGGTCACCGCGCACCACCCGCGTCCGCGGGGTTCGGCGGGGCAGGCTCCGGCGGAGGCAGCCTGAGGTGCAGCTCGGTCGATGAGGTGCAGGCGCTCACGATCTTCGGGCTGAGCTCGATGGGGTCGAGCCGGGCTGTCGGATCGTGCTCGCGCCACGCGGCGCAGGCGGTCTCGGCGAGCCCGGCGGCGTCGAGCGCGACGTAGGCCTCCAGCAGGTGCCGGTGCAGCGTGGCGATCTGCATCCGGGCGAGCTCGCCGTAGCCGAGCAGGCGGCTCGCCCGCGCCACCGCGTCGATGTACCGGCCGCTCCGCACGTCGCTCGCGAGCTGCGGCAGCTCGGCGTCGACCCGGCGCTGGGCCTCGCGCGCGCGGCCCGCCCCCTCGGAGCGCACCAGCGCGCCGGCGTTCGCTGCCTCGGCCTTGCCCTGGGTCGTGAGCGGAAGATCCGTGAGCGGCACGAGGATCACCGCGCCGCGGCGCAGCGTGTCCTTCTTGAAGTGGTTGTACTTGTGGAGCATCCACGCCTTGTCCCGCTTGCCGAGGAAGCGATAGGCGATGGTGAGCAGCGTGTCGTTCTGGCCGACGACGTACCGCAGGTTGTACGGGACGATGATCTCCTGCCCGTCGCTCGGCTCGATCCAGGGCATCGCGTCGTTCGAGAGCGCGAGGACGTCGCTCCGGTCGGCGGCGCCGAGCATCCGCTCCGCGAGGATCGCCCAGGTCTCGCCGGCGGTGACGCGGTGGTGGCCGAGCGCGGGCACCTCCAGCCGCAGGCCGGGCATGATCGGCACGCCGGCGCCCGCGTCGAGCGCGTTCGCGGCGACGAGCACCTGCTCCATCTGCACGCGCCCGTAGGTGCGCTCCGCGATCTGCGCGAGGGTCTCGCCCTCGCGGACGACGTGCGGGAACGCCGCCGCGGCGCTGGCCGCGAGCATCGTCGCGGCCAGGGCGCCCACGGAAAACCAGGTTTGCCGAGAGCTCACGCCGGCGAGGATACCAGGGGTTTGCCCGCCGTGGGACGGCTCGTTCGGCGGCGCTGGCGGGATGTTCGCCGCGATTTCGGCGCGCCGACGGTTTCGTGTCAGAGTGCGCGCGAAGCATGAAAACCACGACGACGGCCGGCAAGATCCCGGCGTGGCTGTCGCGGCGCTCGCCCGCCGCGGCGCGGCTCCTCACGGCCGGTCTGCTCGGGCTGGCGACGCCGGGCTGCCTCGTCCGGCAGGACCTGTACGACCAGGCGCGCGCCGAGATCCAGAGAGAGCGCGAGGCGGGAGAGAAGGCGCGCGCCGAGGCCCAGCTCGCCCGCGCCGAGGCGGAGCAGCGGTCGGTGCAGGCCGCCGCGATCGAGGCCGAGCTCTCGCGCCTCGCGGACGACCTCCGGGCGCGCGATCTCAGGCTGTCCGAGGTGACGACGACGGAGGCCGGGCTCGCGCGGCGGCTGGACGAGCTCGCCGCCATGAACGAGGAGCTGTCGGCGCGGCTCCGGAACGCGGGGCAGAGCGTGGGTCAGCTCGCGAACGAGCGCGGCAGCCTGTCGGCGGAGCTCGCCGAGACGCGGGCCAAGGTCGACGAGCTGCGCCGCCATCAGGCGGCGGCCGAGGCGCGGGCGGCGCGGATGCGCGACGTCATGGAGCAGCTCAAGGAGCAGGTCGACGCCGGCAAGGTCCGCGTCGGGCTGCGCGCCGGGCAGCTGCTGATCGAGGTGCCGGGCGACGTGCTGTTCGGCGCCGCGAGGGCCGAGCTCACGCCGGCAGGGCGAGCGGTGCTCGACGAGATCGCCGGGGTGCTCCGGACGATGCCGGAGTGGCGATTCCAGGTCGCCGCGCACACGGACAACGACCGGAAGCAGATGAAGAGCGCGCGGTTCTCGTCGAGCTGGGATCTCTCGGCGGCGAGGGCGACGGCGGTGGTCAAGCGGCTCGTCGAGCGCGGGATGTCGTCGCGGAGCCTGTCGGCCGTCGGATATGGCGAGTTCAGCCCGGTCGGGCCGAACGACACGGCGGCAGGGCGGGCGAAGAACCGGCGGATCGAGATCGGTTTGGTGGCGGAACCGGAACAGACTGGGCCGCCTGGGCCGCCTGGGCCGCCTGGCGAGACGGGGAAGGCCGCCGGCGCGAAGGGGGCTGTGGCGGCGCCGTGATGGCATGAGAGCCGCTGCTCGACATGTGCCGAGCCGGCGGCGGGTCCACGGATCCCGCGGCCCAACATCGCAAGGCGTCGTGACGCGCGACCTGTCTGCGTAGCGCTGTACGTCGGCCGCGAGCCGGCCTTGCTCTCGCAGGGAGCTACCGTAGCAGGCGGCTGATCCGCATGGTCAACGCCTCTCGCGGGGCCGCCCGCTCCGGAGCCGGCGCCGCCTCCCCGCGCCGCAGCGCGCACGCCGCGAGGATGCACAGCGCCGGGGTCACGACCATGTGATACCGGTCCTCGCCGAAGAACACCGCGTGCGTCAGCGCCACCGAGGCGACCGCGAACGCGAGATAGCCGACGACTCCCCCGTTCGCCGGCCGGCCCGGCAGCGGCAGCGCCGCGATGAGCGGGATCGCCACCGCGAGCGGCCAGAACGCGTGCTCGTCCCCGAGCACCCCCCACGCGATGAGCCCGAGCACCGCCGCGAGCGCCAGGAGCTGCGCGACGAGCCCCCGCCACGGCCTCCACCGCGGCCGCGCCACGACCCCGAGCCCCGCGACGGCGAGCAAGGCAAGGTGCGACGCCGTGAGCACGCGGCGCCCGGTCGCGCGACGCTCCTCGGGCCACGCCGCAGGGTTCGCCTCGCCCAGGTAGCCGATCGGGAACGACTCGTGATCGAACGTGAAGCTCAGCTTCCTCGGGATCAGGCCCAGCCAGCGGACTGGATCCTCTTTGATCCACTTGAGCCCCTCGGCCATCCAGCAGCGGTCCTGCGCCACCTGCCCGCGGGCGATCGGGCAGCCGTCGCCCGCGCGCAGCGTCTCGAAGCGGCCCGTGGCGCGCGGGAACGCGCCGATGGCGAGGTTCCAGCCGCCGTTCGTCGAGACGAGCGCGCAGCCGTCCATCACGCGGCAGTTCCGGATCGTCCACGGCGCCACCACGGCGAGGGCCGTCGCGGTCGACAGCGCCGCCGCGAGCGCGCCGCGCCTCCACCCGGCCCGCGCCCCGCCGGACGCCGCGCCCGGGCCACCCCGCGCGAGCAGCGCGAACGCCGGCGCGCAGAGCAAGCTCTGCGGCCGTACCAGCGTCGCCAGCCCGAGCGCCACGCCCGCGAGGACCGCGCCGCGGAGGGGGCGCCCGCGCGCGACGCCGCGCGCGAGCAGCCACGGCGCCGTCACCAGGCCGAGCGCCGCGAGCGGCTCCGTCATGACGAGCGCCGCGTAGAGGACGAGCCCCGGCGAGAGCGCCGCGAGGAGCGCCGCCACGCGGGCGCGCGCCGGCGTGGTCGCGTACCGGGCCAGGCGATGGACCACGACGACGAGCAGCGCGCCGAGCACCGCGTTCGCGACGGTCGCCACGTGCGGCCCGGCGCCGAACAGCCGGTAAACGAGGCCCAGAAACCCGCTGTAGCCGACCGGATAATGGCACCACGGGTGCCACACCGGCTGGCCGCCGACGATGAGATCGTCCGAGTAGCCGAGGCCGGCGGCGATCCGGCGCGCGCCGAAGTCGTAGTAATGGCCGTCCCAGACCGGCTCGCGCGCCCACGCGATCGCCACGTAGAGCCGCGGCAGCAGCGCGAGCACGAACGCGAGCGCCGAGAACGCGAGATCCCCGCCGGCGCGGGGCGGCGCGCGGCCGGGTCGCGCCGCCTCGGCGCCGGCGCGCGCCGCCTCAGCCATGCTGCCTGGCGCGCGTTCCGGCGGAGATCTCGCGCAGGCGACGCATGTACGTCTTCACCACCTGGGCCGGATCGAGCCGCAGGAATTTTGCAAATTCTTGAATGAATCCCTGTACATAGACGGGCGCCGGCAGGTCGCCCATCGACTCGTTCTCGATCGCCTGGAGGTGCGCCAGGGAGATCTTCGTCCGCTGCGAGATGTCGGTGAGCTCGACCCCCTGCGACTCGCGCACCTTGCGCAGCAGCGCGCCGCTGAACTGCGTCTCGGCGTTGATCTCGCGCGCGAGCTCGCCCTGGAGCATGGCGAGCTCGGCCGCGGCGGCGGCGTTCTCGGCGCGCGCCGGGCCGAGCGGCGTGCGCGGGTCGTCCGGGTAGGTCGAGAGGTCGTAGGCGCGGCGGCGCACCGGATCGAGCAGGGTGTCGTGCGCCTCCTCGATGCGCGCCTGCTCCCGCTGGAGCACCGCGGGGCTCAGCACGCTCACGACCGGCAGGCTGCCCTCGCGGTAGGTGTCGCGCTGCCGCTTGTAGGCGCGCCGGATCTCGTCGTCGGCGGCCGTCCGGGCGAGGCCGAGCGCCTCGTACAGGGTGGCCGGCGCGGCGCTCTTCGCGGCGGCGGCGAGGGCGCGCGCGTGCGCCTCGGCGGGGCGCGAGTCGCGCGCGGCGAGCAGCGCGAGGATGCGCCGGGCCACGCGCTCGAGGTTGCGCGCGCTCTTCGAGGTCGGGCTGTCGATGAGGAGCGGCTGGCGCCGCCGCGCGGTCAGCCACACCGCGTCGTCGTGCTCGATGTGCCCGAGGTAGTCGAGCGAGATGCCGAGGAAGCGCTCCGAGACGGCGCTCATCGCCGGGCCGAGCTCCAGGTCCGAGCGGTGCCGCGTCTGGCTGACCACGAGGTGCGGCGTCACCCGCGGCAGCTGGGCGGCCGCGAGCGACGCGACCCCCTCGTCGAACCGCTTCACCTCCATGATGAAGTCGCGCGGCGTCGCGAGCGCCGGGAGCGACGAGGCCACCTTCTCGACGAGCCGGATCTTGAAGCGCTCCTTCATGAGCGCCCGGCGCAGGGTGCGCTGGTAGAGCGCGCGGCAGAAGCGGTAGGAGTGCTCGACCGCGAGCGGCTCGGGCGTGGTGACGCAGATGCTGACGTCGGCGTGCAGGAAGAGGTCGAGCGTCGAGGAGCCCGTCGCCGCGCCGAGGCTGACGATCACGTAGTCGACGTCGAGCTCCTGGATCATCTTCATCCAGTAGGCGGCGCGGCTCGGCCGGAGCGGCGTGGCCGTCATCGGGTCGTACGCGGTCGGGACGAGCCGGAGCCCGGGCACCGTGGTCGCGATCGGCTCGGCCTTGCCCTCCTCGATGTCCTCGCGCGTGACGAGCGGCGGCGTCTGGATCCCCAGCGCCGCGTGCAGCCCAGGGCTGTAGGCGTCGGTGTCGATGATGACCACGTCGCGCCCGAGCTGCGCGAAGTACACCCCCAGGTTGACCGCGAGCGTCGCCTTCCCGACGCCCCCGCGGCCGCCCCCGACGGCGATGACGCGGCGGGATCGCGAGCTGGAGAACGAATGGGCCTCGCCCGGCAGGGCGAGGTCGTCGTCCGACGAGCCGGGCGGGAGGGTCGAGAAGCGCGACGGAGGGTAGGACTCACCGGAGCTGGACAAGGTTCCTCTTCGTGCGACAGGCGGGTTCGTGCGACGGGCGGGGGCGGCGTGCGGCGTGCGGTGTCGATCCACCTGCGCGCTGCTCGTGAAGCGCGCGTGTCCCTCCTAGCACGCGTCGCGCGCCGCCATCAGCGCCGCCGTCGCCGGGGCTCGGCCCGGGCGCGCGCGCCGTCTGCCCGCGCCGCCCGGCCCAGCCGGAGCCGCCTCGACGCGCCCCGGCCGTTGGGCTAGTCGCTCGCCGTGGCCACCGTCCGACCCTTCCGCGCTTACCGACCTCCCCAGGCGCACGCGGCCCGCGTCGCCAGCCCGCCGTACGACGTCATCTCCACCGCCGAGGCGCGCGCCCTCGCGGCCGGAGGCCTGCACAGCTTCCTCCGCGTCTCCCGGCCCGAGATCGACCTGCCCGAGGGGACGGACGAGCACGACGACGCCGTCTACGCCCGCGGCGCGCAGAACCTCGCCGACCTCATCGCCAGCGGCGATCTCGCGCAGGACCCGGAGCCGCACCTCTACCTCTACGCCCAGAAGATGGGCGATCACCGGCAGATCGGCGTCGTCGGCTGCGCCTCGGTCGCGGAGTACGAGCAGGAGGTCATCAAGAAGCACGAGAAGACGCGCCCCGACAAGGAGGACGACCGCACCCGCCACATCGAGGAGCTCGGCGCCCACGACGAGCCGGTGTTCCTCACGTACCGCGCCGACACGGGCATCGACAGCGCGGTCGCGCAGGCCACGCAGTCGCCGCCCATCTACGATTTCACGACGGCCGACGGGGTCGAGCACAAGCTCTGGGTCCTCGGCCGCCAGGCGACCGCCGAGCTCGAGGAGCACTTCCAGGCGATCCCGACGCTCTACATCGCCGACGGCCACCACCGCAGCGCCGCGGCGGCGCGCGTCCACAGGACGCTGCGCGGCGACGGCGGCGAGCACGACGTCTTCCTCGCCGTGGTCTTCCCGCACGACCAGATGAACATCATGCCGTACAACCGCGTCGTGCGAGACCTCGCCGGCCGCAGCGCCGAGGCGCTCCTCGGCGCCCTGGGCGAGCGGCTCGACGTGGCGCCGGCCAGCGACGGCGCGGCCGCGACCCCGGCCGGCCCGCGGTCGTTCGGGCTCTACCTCGGCGGCCGCTGGTACACCGCGAAGGCCCGCCCGGGGTCGTTCGACGCGAAGGACCCGGTGGCCTCGCTCGACTGCTCCATCTGCCAGGACCAGATCCTCGGCCCGATCTTCGGCGTCAGCGACCCCCGCCGGGACAAGCACGTCGATTTCGTCGGCGGCATCCGCGGCATCGCCGAGCTCGAGCAGCGCGTCGACTCGGGCGCGTTCACGATGGCGATCCACCTCCATCCGACGCAGATCGGCGAGCTGTTCGCGGTCAGCGACGCGGGGCTGCTCATGCCGCCGAAGAGCACGTGGTTCGAGCCGAAGCTCCGCAGCGGGCTCTTCATCCATACGTTCTGACGAAAGCGCCGCGCCGGGGGTAGACTGCGCCCATGGCGGACATCAAGCGTGTATCACCCGAACAGGCAAAGAAGCTCATCGACGAGGAGGGGTATCTCTACCTCGATGTCCGGAGCGAGCCCGAATACGCCGCCGGGCACCCGAGCGGCGCGCACAACGTGCCGCTCCTGCACGCCGCTGCCGGCGGCATGAAGCCCAACCAGGACTTCCTCGACGTGGTCTGCTCCCTCTACCCGAAGGACGCGAAGATCATCGTGGGTTGCCGGTCCGGACAGCGCTCGATGCGCGCGGCCGAGGCCATGGTGTCGGCCGGCTACACGGCTGTCATCGATCAGCGCGCCGGCTTCGAGGGGCCACGCGACGCGTTCGGCGCGCTCACCGAGAAGGGGTGGGGGCCGGCCGGGCTGCCCGTCGAGACGACCACGCCGGGCGCGTCGTACGCCGAGCTCCAGCAGAAGGCCGGCAGGTAACGACCCCGCCGAGAGATCCCGGCGCAGGCGGGCGATCCAGCCGAGCTGCGCCGGCATCGCGACCCGGCCGTCCGCGCCGTCGGGCGCCTCGGCGTGCGCCCTGTACAGCGCGAGCCGCTTCGACCGCTCCGGATCCGCGGTTTGCCGGGGGCCGCGCCTTCCGCTAGGAACCCGCGTGCTCCACGGTGCGCGCGTCGCAGTGGTCATCCCCGCGCGGGACGAAGCGCGGTGGATCGCCGAGGCGGTGGGGTCCGTCCCCGCCTTCGTCGACCACGTGATCGTCGTGGACGATGCCAGCCGGGACAGCACGGCCGAGATCGCTCGCGGGACCGGGGACGAGCGCCTCGAGGTGCTCGTGCACCCCGAGTGCCGCGGCGTCGGCGCGGCGATCGTCGGCGGCTACCGGCGCGCTCGCGCCCTGGGCGCCGCCGCCGTCGCCGTCATGGCCGGCGACGGGCAGATGGACCCCCGCGACCTCCCGCGCGTCGTCGCCCCGATCACCTCGGGCGAAGCCGATTATGTGAAGGGCGATCGGCTGCGGCACCCCGACGTCTTTCGCGTCATGCCCCTCCAGCGGCTCGCCGCGACGGCAGCGCTCGCCGCGCTCACCCGCCGCGCGGCGGGGCTCGACGCCCTCTCCGACAGCCAGTGCGGATACACCGCCATCTCGGCCCGCGCGATCGACGCGCTCGATCTCGACGGCCTGTGGCCTCGCTACGGCTATCCGAACGACCTGCTCGCCGCCCTCGCGGCGCGCCGCCTCCGCGTCCGCGAGGTCACCGTGCGCCCCGTCTACCGCGGCGAGGCGAGCGGCTTGCGCGCGCGCCACGTGCTCACCATCCTTCTCCTGATTGCCAGGAACGCCATAAGGCATCGCCTGAGCCCATCAGGGAAATCGCATGATCGCCCAGGCCAGGACGGAACGCGTGAGTCGAAGTGGACCGAAGTTGACCGAAGTTGACCGAATCGACAGGAACCCTCGTGTAAAAAGGTCGACAATCCGCCCGTTGGTTCCATAGCAAAGCTGCCTGGCGACCTGACTCATCGGCTTGGCGCGGCGTGCCCCCACAGGCGTGGGCCCCGCAGCCATGCTTCAACACGGGGGGTGACGGACGTGGCGATCAGCCGAGCCGCCTGGTCTAGAATCTGGAATCCAGGGAGGGTGCGGACTCCGTCCTTCACGCCCCGGGTCGTGGCTTATGCGTTCGGCATCGAGCTGCCGTATAGCCTGCTCGTCCCGGTCGCTCACCTGCGGCTCCTCGGCGTCGTGGACTCGTCGGTCCAGGCGCGCATGCTCGGGCTGATCGGGCTCATGTATATCGTGAAGACCGCGGGCCTCATTGCCCTGCTCGTCCACATGCTGCGCCCGATCGAGCACCTGCGGCGGTACGCCGTGGGCCACCCCCTCCAGAGCGGCGCGGGCGTCGAGGAGCCGGGCAGCGGCGCGGCGCCGCCGGAGGAGCTCATCCTCGCCGCGGCGAACGCCGCCTACGACACGCCGCTCGCGTTCGCGACGGTCTGGGCCGTCTCGTGGGCGCTCCTGTACCTGCCCGTCACCGCGGCGTTCTACTACATCGCGCCGGCCCAGAGCCCGCTCGACGTCCAGCGCGCCGTCGCGCTGGCCCTGTTCGCGCTGGCCCTCTTCGCGGCCGCGCTGCCGCTCGCTTACAGCATCCTCGGCCGCCTGCTCTCGCCCGCCGCCGGCGTCATCTCGCTCATCGCTCGCGAGCGCGGCCTCTCCGTGCCCGGCAGGGGCTACTCGCTCGCCGTCCGCCTCGTGATCCTCGGCGCCTGCCTCGCCATCGCGCCGACGAGCTGGATGGCGGCGATGGTGCTCGGCGAGACGGCGGGGCCGGCCAAGCCCGGCCTGAAGCTCACGCTGGCGATCTTCTCGATGGTCGCGGTCACCTGGGCGCCCGTCTGCGCCGGCTTCCTCGCGGGCGCCCTGGCGGGCCCGCTCCAGCAGGTCGCCGCCGTCATCCAGAAGATCGTCCAGCGCGGCGAGGTCGACCGGCTGGAGCGGATCCCTGTCTACTTCAAGGACGAGATCGGCGCCCTGGCCGGCGGCGTCAACGCGATGGTCGATCGCCTGGAGGAGTCGTCGCGGCGCAGGCGCAGCTACCTGGCGGAGCGCGAGCGCCTGCTGCAGGACGCGGCGCAGCGCGCGGCGCAGCTCGGGGCCGTGCTGGACAACCTCGTCGAGGGGGTGTTCGCGTGCGACCGCCACGGCCGGCTGACGATGATCAACGCCTCGGGGCTCCGGCTGCTCGGGCTGTCGGGTCGCTCGGAGCAGGACGGCCGGATGGTCGAGGAGGTCATGGACCTCAGCCGGGTGCGCCACAGCGACGGCCGCCCCTTCACGCGCGACGAGCTGCCCATGGTGCGGGCGCTCGCCGGCGAGACCATCGTGCAGGAGGAGCAGGTGCTCGCGAACGGCCGCGCGGGCCGCGACGTCTTCCTGCGCACCAGCGCGGCGCCGATCCGCAGCGAGGGCGGGGCGATCCTCGGCGCGGTCACGGTCGCCCGCGACGTGACCGAGCTCATGGAGCTCGATCTCGTCAAGGACCAGTTCATCCGCGTCGGCGCGCACGAGCTCAAGACGCCGGTCGCGATCATGAAGGGCTACGCGCTCGCGCTCCTGCGCAACACGAACGATCTGCCGGCGCCCCGCCGCAAGATGCTCGAGGCCATCGACCGCGGCGCGGACAGGATCAACCGCATCGTCGACGATCTCCTGGCCATCTCGCAGGTCACGCTCGACGTCCTCCATGTCTCGGAGGAGGACGTCGACCTAAGGGCGCTCCTGAACGAGACGGTCGACCGCGTCGCGAAGTCGGCGAGCCGCCACCGCGTGCGGCTGTCGCTCGACGCCGCGCGGCCGCCCGTCGTGCGCGCCGATCCGGAGCGGCTGCGCCAGGTGCTCGCGAGCCTGCTCGACAACGCGGTGAAGTACTCGCCGGACGGCGGCGACATCGACGTCCGCGTCGCCGTGGCCGAGCGCGCGCCGGTGTCCTCGCCGCCCCGCTGCGACGCCGCGCTCTTCTCGCAGCGCCACGGCCCTTCGCCGGGCTTCGAGGCGGTCGTGTCGGTGCGCGATCAGGGCGTCGGTATCCCGAGCCACAAGCAGGAGCGCATCTTCGAGCGCTTCTTCCGCGCCCACACGGACACACGACATGATTACGGTGGGATGGGGATCGGGCTGTTCCTTGCGAAGGACATGATCGCCCGTCACGGTGGTCGCATCTGGTTCGAGAGCGAGGAGGACAAGGGCAGCACCTTCTATTTCACCGTTCCACTCAGCAGCGAGGCCCCCGCGGTCGACCGACAATGAGCGAAAGACACGCAAAGACGGTGCTCCTCGTGGAGGACGACGCGGACCTCGTGGCGCTCGTCTCCCTCGTGCTCCAGGAGGGCGGTTACCGGGTCCGGATCGCGTGCAACGGCCGCGAGGCGCTGGCCAAGCTGGAGCACGACCTCCCGGATCTCATCCTGCTCGACATGAAGATGCCGGTGATGAACGGCCCGGAGTTCGCCCGCGAGCTCGAGGTCCGGCACGGGCGGCAGGCGCCCATCATCGTGCTCACCGCCGCGGCCGACGCGCACCGGCGGGCCGCCGAGGTCGGCGCGGACGCGTGGCTGGGCAAGCCGTTCGACCCGGACGCGCTGCTCTCGACGGTGAGGCGTTACACCGGGTGAGCGCGCGGGAGCTGCCGCCGCTCGGCGAGGTCGCGCCGCACCTCGGCCCAGTACCGCGCGGGGAACCGGCGGTGATCGAAGCCGATCGCGCGGAACACCCGGGTGATGCGGGCATAACGGCGCAGGCTCCACTCCCTCATGATCTCGAGCGAGGGGTGCAGCCCGCGCGCGTCGATGAACGGCGCTGCCCGCGCGTAGAGCGACGGCATCACGTCATCGAGCCAGGACCGCATCAGGCGCTCGTATCCGGGCGTATCGACGCACCGTCCGGAGATCACCTGAGCGCGCGTGACGCCGTGACGCGCGAGCTCCTCCTCGGGCAGATAGCAGAGGCCGCGATCGGCGTCCTCCTGCATGTCCCTCAGGTTGTTGAAGAACTGGTCGAGCCGGCCGAACTCCCCGGCTGCATCCCAGTGCTCCTTCGTCAGGAACGGAACCAGCTGGAAGATATGCCCCGACAGCCGCCCCAGCATGATGTCGTGCTCCTTCATGGTGCGGATGAGGAGGTCGGGAGCGTGGTAGTCGGCGAGGGCGAGCAGGTAGGCGTGCCAGGCGGCGAGCGAGCGCGCCTGCATGTCGTCCTGGTCGCGCGCGGGATCGTGCCCGGGGCACGCCGCGTCCCGGAGCCACAGCGCGCGGATGGCCGAGAGCTCGCCGGCGAAGGCGCAGCTCGGATCGACGAAACCGCGTGAACGGAGCAGCCTCCAGGCCTCCATGAACCGGCTGAAGCGCCGCTCGTGAGGCTCGATGCGCTCGTTCTCGGCGAGCCGGTCGACGATGCGGATCCAGCGGATGCGGTCGAGCCACGCCCGCTTCACGTCCGGTTCGAGGCCGAGCACCCAGGCGGCGTTGTCCTCGTCCTTCAATGCGTCGTCGGACAGTGCGCGATAGTGCGATGAGCCGACGACCGCCGAGATGGTCTGGTAAGCAGTCCGCTCCGACGCCGGCGCCGCAGCGGGCAGGCAAGGCAGTCGGGTGGAGATGGGTTGAATAGGTTTCACGAGATCGCGTGCCGCACGTTGAGTGTGCCTGTTTCTGGTGTCGCCCTGGGCTCACGCGCGGTCGTCGGTGATTATGGACGTGGCCCATCCTGGTTACTTTGGATCACCTGTGTCGATGATGGCTTGTGGCCCTCTGCCTTGCAGGACTTTCCGCTCTTCCGCGAGATGCGGGATGACGCCCGCTCGCCTTCCTTTATGAGACCTTATAGTCTCCCAGTCGACGCGGAAATTCGTCGTCCAGGGCACGGGCTCCGGAGATAATGCATGGATTCCCTGTGTGTTTTGCCCGTGTGTTGGGGACACGCCGGCAATGATCGTCGGTGTATACCCTGGGTTGATACATTGTCGAACGGACAAAGCCGGGATTGGCTCGACGTTCTCGCCCCTTTGTGCTCCGTCGCGGCGGTCCTGGAGACGTCCTGGTCAGATGGGTTTTCCGGAGCTCCGGGTGGATGGCGGCTCTGCCTACATGACGTCCTGCGGCCCGACGGCGCGTGTGCGCCGCGGGGCGAGCCACGTTTCCTGTTGCCCAGTCTGCCTTGGCGCGCGGCGCGATCGGGTGGATCGGAGACGCGATCCTGCGCGGTGCTAGACGCTCTCGTGAGCTTGATGATTCAGCGCTTGTCTTCGCATCGCTCGTGATGCGGTGAACGCGGCGATTCTGTGGTTGTGATCACGGCCCAAAGCGGTCATCCGTGCCTGTCGTGCCTGTCGGACCTTCCGCTCCAGACACACGTCCGGCGCGGCCCTGCGCGCTAGCGCTCGCGCAGCCGGGCCACCCGGTCGCGCCAGTACTGCAGGTCGAGCGTCGAGAAGAGCGCGACGGCGCGCGCGATCTGGCGCTCGCGCTGCGGATCGCTGCGCGCGAGGTGCCGCGCGAGCTCGAAGCGGGCGCGCGCCTCGTCGACGGGCAGGCCGCGCCGCAGGGCCTCGTCGATCGCCGCGGCCCAGAGCCGCCGCGCGCGCGCGCGGCCGCCGGCGAGCCACGCGGCGAGGCCGCGCAGGCGGAGCGAGATCGAGCGCCCGAGCGGGAAGACGCGCGCGTACCGGTCGAGCGCGCGGCACGCCTCCGCCGAGAGCCGCCCGAGCTCGCGCCGCTCCGACGGGGCAGAGGCCTCCTCGAGCAGCGCGAGCAGCACCTCGCTCGTCGCCGCATAGCCGTACAGGCAGTGATAGCCGGCCGGCTGTCCGTCGCGGATCATCGGGAGCGTCCGCTCGGCGGCCGCGCGCGCCTCGCCGCGCGCGCCGCGGAGCAGGTGCCCCAGCGCGACCTGGCCGTGCGTGATCTGCTGCGTGCGGTCGCCGAGCCGCTGCACCTCGTCCGACAGCGCGTCGAAGAGGGCCGTCGCGCCCTCGCCGTCGCCGAGCAGCAGCCGGCACTGCGCGCGCCCGCTCTCCGCCCAGAGGTGGCCCTGCGCGTTGTCGCTCGCGCGCGACGCCACAGCGAGCGCGCTGTACCGATCGAGCGCCTCCATCCAGCGGCCCTCGGTGTGCGCCACGCCGGCGAGCAGCGTGATGCACTCCTCCCTGCGGCG
>JAICEP010000002.1 GCA_025924095.1 Sorangium sp. | reverse complement strand
CACACGTTCGCGCACCAGTCCCGGGAATTGCCGCTGAGCCCACGCACGCCGTACGGGCTCTCGTCCGCAGGATAGGTCTCCACGCCGGCGCGGGTCGGCACCCCCGCGTGGCTCTCCAGCACGCACGCGAACGTCGCATCGGCGTGGTCGCCCCAGGGGTAGAGGCGCCCGTCCACGCCCCGCGCCGCCTTCTCGCGCTCCAGCTCGTCGGGCAATCGCCACGGCAGCCCTGTGTGCGCGGCGACCCAGCGCGCGTAGGCCACCGCCGCGTGCCAATCGATGCTCGCCACGGGCCCGTCCAGCGTCCAGCCCGGCTGGGCATCGTCCCCTCCCAGCACGAATCGCCCCGCAGGGTCGCGACCGTAGAGGGGCCTCTCGTCCGCCGCCTCGACCATTCCGAGCGGCGAGCGCGGCGCGCGCGCGAGCGCCTCGTCCTCGCGTCCCTCGTCGAGGAGCCCGTTCAAGAAGGCGAGGTATTCGCCGTTCGTCACCGGATGGTGCCGGAGAATGAAGCCCTCGATCCAACCACGCCGCCCAGGCAGGCTGTCCGGCGCCTCGGCGTCCCCGCCGATCCAGCAGGAGCCCGCGGGCACGTAGCGATCGTGGACCCCGAGCTCGTCGGCCCGCGGCAGCACGATGCGGCGCGGCTCCGATTCCCCGGGGGCCACGCCGCTCCAGAGGGCGCCACGCTCGATCAGCACCGGCACGCGCGTCTCGGCCCACCCCGGCGCGGACAGGAGGAGCAGGTAACTCCCGCGCGGCAGCGTCACCTCGCGGAGCGGCGTCCGCCCGAGCGCGCGCGCGGGCTCGGCCACGAGGCGCCGATCGCGCAGCACGTACCGGCAGAGCGTCACCTCCACGCCCTCGAGATCCGTGACGAGCGAGAGCGCCCCGTCGCCCCGCAAGAACGCCGCGTGCCGCCCGGCGCCGTGGACGCGGAGGAGCGCCTCGGCCTGCGCCGCGTCCTCGTCCCGGCGCGCGCGCTCGGCGCGCAGCAGCGCCTCGCGGTAATGGTCCGCGAGCAGCGCGTGCGCCTCGGGCAGGCCGGGGTCCACGCTCAGCGCGCCGTGCACCGCCTGCAGCCAGGCCACCTCGCGGAGCGCCGCCTCTCGCCGGATCCGCGCCGCCTCGTCCTCCAGCGCCCACACCGGCCGTTTGATCTCCACCGGATCGTAGGGACGCACGGACGCGACGCAGCGCCGCGCCTCGGCTGCGATCCCCTCCGCGCTCTCCCGGAGCGCGGCGATCTCGGGCAGGAGCGCCGCTGCCCCCGAGAGCAAGCCGAGCGCCTGCTCGCGCCGCCGCGCCCCGTCGAGCCAGTCGACGATCTCGCGGGCCAGCGCCTCGGCGTCGGGGTAGCGCTCGGCCGGATCGCGCTCCATCGCCCGCGCGCAGACCGCGCAGAGCTCCTTCGGCACGGGCGGCCCGCCCTGCGCCGCCTCGGCCACCGGGATGGGCGGGCCCACGAGCACCTGCCGCCACACGGCGAGGCCGCTGCCCTGGTACGGCGGGCGCCCCACGAGCAGGTGGTAGAGGATCGCGCCGAGGGCATACACGTCGCTCGGGGGCCCGTGCAGCGCGCGCTGGCCTTGCGCTTGCTCCGGCGGCATGAACGCCGGTGTCCCCAGCACCTCGCCGTGCCGGGTGTGCCCCGCGTCGCCCGCGTCCTCGCCGCCCCGAGTGCTCGGCGGCGCGTCGAGCCTGCGCGACAGACCCCAGTCCATCACGAACGCCTCGCCCAGGTCGCCGACCATCAGGTTGGCGGGCTTGAGGTCGCGGTGCACGATCGCCATGCCGTGCGCGTACGCCACGACCTGCGCGAGGCGGGCGAACGCGTCGAGCGCGCGGCGGAAGGTCATGCCCGGCGGCTGGGCCCTGGGCCCTCGGGGCTCCGACGCGGCGTGCACCTCCGCGATGACCCTGTCGAAGGTGCGCCCCCGGACCTCCTGCATCGTGAACCAGAGCCGTCCGTCCTCGAACGTCCCGCGGTCGTGCACGGGGATGATGCCGGGGTGCTGGAGCTGCGCGGTGAGCTCGGTCTCGGCGATGAAGCGCGCGCGCATGCGCGGGTTTCCCACGTGCTCCCAGCGCAGCACCTTCATGGCGAGGACGCGGCCGAGGAGCACGTCGCGCACGCGCCGTACGTCGCCCGAGGCGCCGCGCGCGAGGCGCCCGAGATCCTGGTAACGAGGCGGCAGCGACGGCCCCCCGCCGTCCACGGGCTCGGCGTCACGGACGCCGGACTCATGCAGGGTGGGTGGGACCGTGGGCTCGGGCGCGTCTCCATCGAGATCGAAAGAGGTCACCGCGTTCGGCGGGCGGGAGGAGAGGGACCTTGGGGCCATGGGTTCGTTCGTCTGCGAAGCGGGCGAGCATGGTAGCGTCGCCGCGGGCCGAAAACGACGTGGGTGAGGCATGGGGACGCTGAAGGATCCGGCGACCGGGCGCTCGATGACGCTGGGCGCGCGCTGCCTGTTCGGGCGGCATCCGGCCTGTGATGTACGGATCGACGAGCCGCGCGTGTCGGGCGAGCACGCGAGCCTGCACTGGATGGGGGATCGCTGGGAGCTGCGCGACCTCGGGAGCCGGAACGGCACGTTCGTGGAGGGGCGGCGGCTCTCGCCGGGCGAGCGGGTGCCGCTCGCCTGCGACGCGACGTTCTCGCTGGCGGGGCAGGGCGCGGCGTTCGTGCTGGTGGACGCCGATCCGCCCGGCGCCGCGGCGCGCTGCGAGGCGAGCGGCGCGCTGCGCGCGGCGTCCGGGGGCATCCTTGTGTTGCCCGACGAGGACCGGCCCCTCGTGAGCGTGTTCGAGGACAGCGCGGGCCGGTGGGTGCTGGAGATGGGCGACGAGGTGCGGCCGGTCGTGGATCACGAGGTGATCCACGTCGGGGGCGAGGCCTTCACGCTGGAGCTGCCGCGCTGCGAGGCCGAGACCTGGCAGAGCGAGGGCGGCGGCCTCGTGCTGGAATCCGTTCACCTGCGGCTCGCGGTGAGCGGCGACGAGGAGCGCGTCCGGACCACGGTGGTGCTGCGCGGGCAGGAGACGACGCTCCCGCTGCGCACCCACCATTACCTTCTGGTGACGCTGGCGCGCGCGTGGCTCTCCGGCAGCGGCAAGGTGGAAGCGCAGCGGGGCTGGGTGGACCGGGACGTCCTCTGCCGCATGCTGGCCACGGACGTGAACAAGCTGAACGTCGACATCCACCGCGCGCGCAAGCAGTTCGCGGCGCTGGGAATCCAGAACGCGGCGGGCATCGTGGAGCGGCGGCCTGGGACCGGGGAGCTGCGCATCGGCGTGAGGGGCGTGGAGGTCACGCGGATGTGACGAGCGCGACAGCGCCCCACGGGCCGCCGCCGTGCTCTGACCCGACCACGACCCAGCGTGGCACCAGCCGCCGGCTGCCCTGGAGCGCCGCGCGCCTCGGGAAAATGCGGACGGCTCGCTCAGGCCCGCGACGAGGCCGTGCTACGGTCGGGCTCCGTGGTCACGAGCACCGAGGGTGGCCACCCTCACGCCCCCGCGAGCCGCCTCCGTGGTCCCAGCGACCGGACCTATCCACCCCGATCTTGATTGGAGACAGCGCATGACGAAGCTCGGCGTGTTCCTGGTCGACGATCACCCGATCGTACGCGACGGGCTGAAGGCGTTGATCAACGCACAACCTGACATGACGGTCGTCGGCGAGGCGGCGGACGGCCTCAGCGCGGTCGAGGCCGTCACGCAGCTCGGGCCGGACATCGTCCTGATGGACGTCACCCTGCCCAGGCTCGGCGGAGCGCAGGCGACCGAGCGCATCAAGCAGGCGCGCCCGGAGGTCCATGTGGTGGCCCTGACGGGCTACGAGGACAAGTCCAACGTCGAGCCGCTCCTGAGGGCCGGGGCGTCGGGGTACGTGCTCAAGGGCGTGCGGGGCGCGGAGCTGGTCCGGGCCATCCACGCCGTGGCCGCCGGGGGCGTGTACCTCGATCCGTCGATGACGGCCCACGTCGTGTCGAGCGTCGTCGGCCGCACCTTCGGGGGTGCCGGCACGGGCTCCGAGCTGAGCGAGCGCGAGGCCGAGGTGATCCGGCTCATCGCCGAGGGGCACGCCATCAAGGAGATCGCGGCCCGCCTCGACCTGAGCGCGCGCACGATCGAGACCTACAAGGTCCGGGCGATGGAGAAGCTCGGCCTCACGAGCCGCGCGGACACGGTCCGCTACGCTCTGCAGAAGGGCTGGCTCAAGAGCGAGTAGCGCCCGCGCGCCGCCGGCTCCGGCGGCCGGTAGGCGGCTGTGGAGACGAGGGCCAGACCAGCGCCTGCCCGCATCCAGGGTCGACGCTGGTTCGAGCTGTTCATGATGCGTCCCCCCCTGGCGCGGCCGACGCCTGGTGACCCGGCCGGGAGGCCTGTTAGACGTGGAGCAGGAGGCTCTCCCTGCATGGTCGCTCCGCGGCTCTCGCCCCTCACCCTCACGCTCACGCTCCTCGCGGTCTCCTGTGGCCCCGCTACCGAGGCGGCCCCTGCGCTCGCGCCGGCGACCGTCGCCATCCCCCCCGCCCCGCCGCTGGAGGCGCCGGCGCGCGCCACGGGCGGGCCGGCCGCCGATCCCTCGGCCCCGCTCTCGCTGCCGGCCGCCGCGAGCCCTCCGGCGGGCTGGATCGAGCCGCCCCTCGCCGAGCAGGAGCGCGCGCGGGCCCACCGGAACCCCTTCCGCGAGCACCGGGAGATAGCCCTCGGCGAGCACGTCGCGATCGTCGCCGCGAACGGAGAGCTCGCCGGCCCCGGCGGCGGAGCGGGCGCCGGCCCCGGCGTCTTCGCCATCCACGAGAAGCTCGGCGTCGCCGGCCCCCTGACGCTGCCAGCGCGCTCAACCTGGGTCGGCGTCGCCGGCTCGCCGCGCTCAACCTGGGTCGGCGTCGCCGGCTCAACCTGGGTCGGCGCGCCCTCAACCTGGGCCGGCGTCGCCGGCTCAACCTGGGTCGGCGTCGCCGGCTCGCAGGCCGACTCCCTCTATGCGGCCACGCCGGAGGGCGCGCTCCACCGCGCGGCCGGGATCCACGAGGCGCTGAGGCCCGACGGCTTCGAGCCGCGCGGCAGCGTCGCCGGGGCGACGGCGTGGGATGCCGCCGGCGCCCTCATCGCGGCCGCGGCGGGAGAGCGCGTCAGCGTCTCCGCCAACGAGGGCCGCAGCTTCACCGCAGCCGTCGTCGCGCCCGGCAAGCGGGTGCGCGCGGTGCTCGTGCGACCCGACGGCGTGCTCGCGGCCGTGGTCGAGGCGCCGGCGCGCGGGCGGCGCCCGGGGGCGCCGGAGACGTTCCTCTCGCTGGATCGCGGGCAGACCTGGAAGCGATCCGCGTTCCAGCCGCGCACCATCGAGCGCGCGGGCTCCTGGATCTGGAACGGCGACGCGACCTGCCCCGCCGTGCTGAGCCGCGACGGCCAGCAGTGGACGCGGGCCGCTTCGCTCGACCTGCTGCACGGCAGGCCCCCCCTCGACTCGGCGCTCTACCTCTCTACCGCCATCCGGGCCAGCGCGGCGGGCTCCTTCCGCTCGACCATCGCCCCGCCCGCGCCCGAGCCGCCTCCGCGGGGCGCCGCCGCGGTCGGGCGGGAGCCGCCGTGCAAGAGCGACGACACGCTGGGCGCGGGCGGCGTCGTGGGCGGCATCCTGGGCGCGTACGGCGCCTCGTGCGAGGGCGCGCTCTGCCTGCTCCACGCAGGTCCGCCGCAGCCGCCGCCGACGCGCACCAGGATCACGGCGTTCGGGGACGGCCTCTGCGATCCGGCGCGCGTGCCGCCGGGCGGCGCCTGCGCCGCGCACCTCGCGCGGCCACCCACGTTCGCGGTCGTCGATGAGCTCGCGAGCACCGTGACGCCCGTCGCGGCGCCGGAGGGATGCCCGCAGCCGGTCGCGCTGCACAACGCGGCCGGCGCCGGGGTGCTGATCTGCCGCGGCGGCAGCGGGAGCGCGGCGATCTTCGTGCGGGACGCGCAGGGCCCGTGGCACGCCGAGGGGCGGCAGGCGATCCCGGCCGAGGCGCTCGGCTCGATCGCCGCGGCGCCGGACGGCACGCTGCTCCTGCGCGGGCCGGCGCTTCCGGCGAGCGCCCAGGGACGCGAGCCGCTGCAGGCGCTCGTGCGCCGTCCGCTGCCGCTCGGCGTGGCGCAGGCGTGGCGGCGCATCGTGGTGCCGGACGGGGTCGCGGCGCTGCCGGCTCCCGGCGGCGCGGCGCTCCTCGCGACCTCGCCCGCGGCCTCGGCAGGCGCACGCCTCGACCTGGCGCTGGATCGCCCGGGTCACCCGGTGCTCGCTCTGGCGCGCAATGTGGAGGTCGACCAGAACCTGATGCGGATGGAGGTGCGGGACGACGGGCGCGTGCGGTTCCGCGGGGTCCCGAAGCCGGCGCCCGAGGTCCAGGGAGGGCCCAAGGCCGCGGCATCCGGGCCGCGGGAGGCGCGCTGGTATGCGCTGACCCACGGCGGCGAGCTCATCGCGGAGGCGCCATCCGCACCGGCGCCACCGGCCGAGGAGCGCCGGTTCGGGCCCGCGGGCCGCTGAGGACGCAGAGTCGGAGCGCGGCGGGTCGGTGCGCTGGAGCAGCCGCCGGGAGACCCCGCTCGGGGAGGTTGCGCCGGGGTCCCAGGGAAGCGCGCCGTCGGTCGTAGCGAGGAGACCCCGGCACGGGCGGTGGGTCGCCGGGGGGATGGCGGAAGCCGTCCCCCGGCTCGGAGGGCGCGTACCCCGCGGGGGTTGAACCGAGCGAGGCGGGGTATGAGACGGCCGAGGCGGGAACGGCGTAGCCCACCCCCAACCTGGGTCGGGTCGCCCCCCGGCCCACCCGCAACCTGGGTCGGGTCAGTCCCACAACCTGCGGGTCGGTTCCACCGCCGCCAGGTCGGTTCCGGGTCGCCTAACCTGGTCGCGGGTCTCGGTCCGTTCCCAACCCGGGTTGGGTCATTCCCAGCTGGGTGGCCGCCGTTCGGGGTCGCGGGTCGCCGCCGTTCGGACAGCCAGGATCTACGATTATGCTGTCGTTGGCGCCCCTTGGTGCGCGCTTGGAGTGGCATCATTCATATGAATGCAGCCGCGCAGCACTATGCGACGTGGTCGACCGTACGCCGTACGCTGTGAAGACGAGCGTTTCCCACCACGACGTGCCGAAGCCGTCGCCCGCCCTCGCCCACCGCGGTGTGTAGCGCGCTCGCCCAGTGCCTACACCATGAGCACGCCGTCCATCACTCTGGCGCCATGAAACGTACGCATCCACCACGTCCCCGCCGGAAATACGACGCTGCGCACACCGATGTGCCATTGTTCGAGCGCTGCGCGATATGACGCGCGAAACGCCCGTACAGCGGCACCAGCGATTCGCCATGCGTCACCCTGCTCACGGCCTACCGCAAATGTAGGATTGCGTTCGCGCAGCGCCTCGAAGCTCGTAGCACGCTCGTAGGGGGAGATCTTGCTGGCTCGCTTCGCGCCCAAGAAGCAGCGCCCATGCTGCTGCATCTCGGCATGAGCTTGCGCTTCTTGTCGCCCGAGCTCGGCGGCCACCTCTTGGAGGAAGCCCTCCGCGCTGTCCTGCTCGATAGCCGGTGGCAGCGAGAGCGGAAGCGTCACTTCATCGGGCCACAGCGGGTTTTCCGGGTCGAGGTACACAGAGGGGCGTGCCGCGCGCAGCATGCCGCGACCGAGCTCGTCCACGTCCACCTTGGCGCCCGGCCACTCACGCGCATGTCGGACGAGGCCAGCAGCCACGGGATTCGCGAGGACGTAGGCGATTTTCTCCACCATCGCTGCGCGCGTCAGCAGCCGGACCACGCTTGGGGCCTCGTGGTCCCACACGGGTCCTTCCCATGTGCGGAGCACCTTCGTGCCGAGCGCGACGATGCGATGGAAGAACTGCAGGAAGCGCGGCAAGACGCCCGTCACGTCGGTCACGATCAAGTGAAGATGCGTTGACATCGCGCAGAGGGCGTGGACCTGGACGCCGTAACGGCGCGCGGCGACCACGAGAGCATAAATCAGGAGCTGGGTGATGGCCGCGTCGGGGCGGAAGAGCAGGTGCCGACGCAGGACGCGACGTGTGATCATATACGTGGCGCCGTGAGCGATCTCGCGAGGCTGGCTCATGGCCGGCGCACACAACAAATGTCGTGCCGGGGTTGTGGTGAATTATCTCAAGGAGTTGCCACTCTTCTTGGGGGTGGCGGCCGCGTTCCCTGGGTGGCGGCCGCCAGCTGGGGTCGTCCGTCCCCGGGTTGCTACTGGGTCAGGTCTTCGTGTCTCGGTCTTGCGCCGGTCTTGCGCAATCCGGGTCGGTCTCGCGCCGGTCTCGCGCAACCCGGGTCGGGTCTGCGGTCTCGCGCAACCCGGGTCGGGTCTGGGTCGGTCCAATCCGGGTCGGGTCTGTTTGGGTCTGGGTCCAACCCGGGTCGGGTCTGTTGTTGGTCTCTCCCGACTGGAGCCGTTACCATGCTGGACGCATGTCGCAGCAACCGCCGCCCGAGCCGCCGCCCCCCCCATCCAAGCAGCCGTTCTCCCTGGCGGACGCCGGCATCGCCGCCCTCGTGGCCACCGGTTACGGCATTCCGGTGCCCTCGACGCTGCTCTTCGGCGCGGCGACCGTCGCGCCGTTCGACGGAGCGATCCTCATCGCCGTGGCGCTCTGCCTGGCGGGGTGGCTCGGCCTGGCCGTATGGACGTACCGCGCCATCCGGCGCCGCGGGCGCGCCCCCTTCCAGGTCGCGTCCGAGGTGCTCGCGCTCCTCGTCCTGCCCGCATGGGGCATGGCGTACAGCCACGAGGCGAACGACACGTGCGCTGTCCAGGCCTGCGACGCCGGCACCACGGCGTTCCGGCCGCTCGCCGAGCCCGAAGTCTACGGCCTGCTCGCGCTGCACGTCCTCACCGCCCTCGCGTACGTCGTGTCACGACGCCGGCCAGGAGCGCTCCTCGGCCCCGCCGAGCTCCTCGTCCACGCAGCCTTGCTCCTCGGGGTCGCCCTCCACGCCCTCCTGGCCGTCCACTTCGGCCTCTGGGTCCTCGGCGGCCTGCTCGTGCCGCCGCTGCTCCTGCCCTGCGTCGCGCCAGTGCTCGCGGTCGCCTTCTATTCGGTCGAGCTGCGCGCGCGCCTCGTGCTGCGGGGCGTCGAGACCGCCGCGCCCGCCCCGCTCGCCGCCGCGGAGGCCGCCTATCGCGCGGGGCCGCCCCAGCCCCAGGTCCCGCTCCCACCGCCGCCCGCGCTCCACTGGCCGACGCTCTGGCGCGCCCTCGCGGTTTCGCCCGTGCTCCTCGGGGTTCACGCCGTCGTTCACGCGGCCTGGCTGGGACATCCGGCGGCCGCGCTCCAGGTCTTCACCCGCACCTGCGGATACACCCTGTCGCAGCTCCCGATCGTCACGCTCCCCGGCGACTGCCATTACCTGTGCACCGTGGCAGCGCGCGGCCACGCCTGGCTGGTGCGCCCGCTCCGGCTCGGGCGGCGCGGCGGCGCGCCGATCCTCGTCAATCGCCAGCTCGCGATCGCGAACGCCTTCGAGGATCTGCTGCACGAGCGCTGGCCGCGCTTCGGACGCGCGGCGCGCCGCCTCTACGACCGACTCGGGCTGCCCGTGAGCCGCTACATCGGCGCCGCCTGGGCCGCCGATCTCGTCTATCTCGCGATGAAGCCCCTCGAATGGGCGTTCTACCTCGCGCTCCTGCTGCTCGACCCGCGCGCCCCCGAAGCGCGGATCGACCGCATGTACCGGTGATCGCCGGGCGACGAAGACGCCCGGCGGGGCCACGAGTCCAGCGAGCGCGCGTACGGCCGGACGCCGTTCACCCCGGACGCCGGAGCGCCGTGAACGACGCCCGCTCTGCTGCAGCTCGTGTCAGGCACGGCGCAGTCGTCCGCGATAGGGACACTTCCCGCGACGTCTTCGACCGGTGCGCATGCCGCCCTGTCACGGCGTGCTGGCAGGGTCCGCGGGATCGCTGCACGCATCCTCCTCGTCGCCGTCGAGGAAGCCGTCGGCGTCGCGGTCGATCGCGATGCGATCCCCGGAGCCCGGCGGCGCGCAGGTATAGGTCAGGCGGGCGGCGGCGCCCGTGACGCGCGCCCGGAGCGCGGCGCCGGACACGGTCGGGCTCGCCTGGCGATCGACCATGAGCTCGTCCGCGCCAACATAGAGATAGCTGACCGCTCGACCGGCGATCTGCCCCTTCACCACGAGATCGCACTCGCCGGCATCGGCGCGCGACATCAGGAGATCGACGCGCGGCCCGGCCACCGCGGCGTTGGTCTGGGTCAGCGTGACCTGCTGGCCGACGACCGGCGCCAGGTTGCTGTCGAAGGCCAGCACGAAGGCCTCGAGGTTGCGCCGGATCACCTCCCCCTCCGGCGGGTCCGGGAGCTCCCCGGGCGGAAACTGCGTCGAGAACCCGAGCGCGTGGAGGAATCGAAAGATGGTGTCCACGCTCCCGTCATGGATGAAGCCGAAGCCGCGGACCTGATCTCCGGTGAAGCCGTTGTCGCCGGGGATGAACCCGAACGCCGCCGGGAAGCCGAACTTCCCCACCTTCTGGTAGGCGTTGCGGAGCTGGGGCACCTTGAAGAGCTGCGTCTCCAGAGCGAAATTGGACAGCCCCGCCGTGCCGAAGAGCCCGGCGTCCGCGTCGAGCACATGGCACCCGATGCACGCCTTGCCGTTGATATCCAGCGTGGATTGAAACGCCTCGAAGCCGCTCTGCTGCTCGGCGGTCAGCGAGTTGTCGAGCGCGCGGATGGGGTTCGGCGGATACGTGATCTGCAGGACGAAGTCCGTGAACGCCTCCATGTCCGCGTCGGGGATGGGAGCGTGCCGCCCGAGGAGGTCGGTGAAGCCGCCCTGGAACTTCTCGAACGCCGCGCGCTCATCGAAGCTGCCGCTGTCCGGCTGCGCGGAGGGCGCGTCGTTGCCGCCCGTGCGGTCCCCGCGCCAGTGCATCGGGCCATGGTTCGCCATCCCTCGCAGGCTCTGGGTGGTCATCGGGCCTTTCATGGGGTGGAACGTCGGATGGGTGATGGGCTCGCCGGTGATCAGGTTGACGAGCGGATCATCAGCGAACGGCCCCGGGTGGTCGACCACGGGAGCGTCCGGGTTGCCCAGATCCCAGGCCAGGCTGTCGAGGTCGCCGAACACATGGCAGCTCGCGCAGGAAGAGTCGCCATGGCTCGACGAGAACGACGCGTCGTAGAGGAACGGGCGACCGCGGACGACGCTCTCCGGCTCGGGGTTGAACATCCAGACCTTGTCGACCTCGGCGCGCCGAGCCGTGCTGACGATGGAAATGGCATTGTCGAAGCGGGTCAGGACATACAGCTGCTGGCGGGGCTCGTCGAGCACGAGCCCCGTGGGGCCCCCGCCGGTCACGGGGATCTGGTACCTCGCTGTCGGCGCGGTCATGCTCTCGAGCGCTGCGGTCCGATAGACGCCCACCTTGCTCGACCCGAGCGCGGCGACGTAGAGCGTCTCGCCGTTGCTGGAGACCGCCATCCCCGTGGGGCTCGCGAGGCTCGCGGCGTTCTCCTGGTTCGGGGTGGCCGCGCAGCACGCGGCGTAGTCGATATGGGGATTGAGGTGTCGCGGGGTCACGCCGTTCGCGCCGATGACGGTGATCCGGCTCTCGTGGAGGTGACCTCGCACGGTCTGCCCTGCAAAGGTGCCCGGGCCCTCGAAGCGGTCCAGGTTGTTCGCGTCGGTGTTGGAGACGTAGATGGCCCCGTTCACCGGGTTGACCGCCATGTTGTAAAGGACGGTGCCGACGCCCGTGAAGAACCCCGCGGGCCCCGGGCGCAGCGCGGGCCGGGTCGCCATGGCGTCGATGACGAAGACGTCCTTGTCGGGGAGCGACAGCTTCACGGCGTCATCCCAGGTGCGCCCTGCCGTGTCCACCCAGTGAGCGCCGCTCCACTTGACGATGATGCCGACCTCCGGCGCGGGCTGATGCTCGAAATTCGTGCTCGGCGGAGGGAGGCCGCCCGGCCCGAAGCCGTCGGAGACCATCGTCTCGAAGACGCTGGTGGTGCGGTTGCCCGAGTGGAAGCCGGCCGCATAGACGTGGCTGCCGTCCGGGCTTGCAGCGAGCGCGCGGGGGGTATCCGCGAACAGCGTGATGACGGCGAGCGGGTCGCCGCCCAGGGAGCGCCCGAGATCTCCGGCGTCGAACACCCAGACGTCGGCGCGGCCGACGCCCGGCGTGGTGAGCTGCGGATCGAACGGGACGTTCTGGCCGCGGTGCGCCGCAGTGATGAACGCGCGTCGTCGCCCGGGCCCTGCGAACACGATGTCGCGCGGCTCGTCGCCGACCAGCAGCGTGCGGTCCACGTGGCCGGTCGCTCCGTTGCGACCGAGCCGCACGACGCTGACGCTGTCGGAGAGGTGATTGACGACCCACACTTCATCGTTGGTGCGTGCGGCCAGCGCGACGGGCTCGAGCCCCACAGGCACGGAGCTCAGGTGGACCAGACCGCCCTGGCGGACGCTGTACACTTCGAGGCGGTTGTCGGGGGTGTTCACGGCGAACAGCCGCCGACCGTCCGGGGAGAGCGCGAGCGGCCGGACCTGCCCGCTCTCGAAGAGAGTGAAGGAAGGCGCCGTGGCGTCCGCGGACGCGCTCACGACGAGAAGCGCGGCCACCACGCAGCTGGGCACGAGCCTGAACACCGCACGTCGACGGAAATAACGAATTGGCATGCCACCCCCATGGCGTCCGGAAGACCGACTCCGTTCCGGAAGGACGAAGGTCCGCTCACCCGCCGGGACGCCGGGGAAGGCCCCTCGACGGACGCAGTGCTGGTGCTCGGTCGACCCGTGCCAGGCGGCGGAAAGACGGATGGACGCAAGCTTCAGAGTTATCATGGAAAGACTGGGATGGCTAGACGTTGGGAAGCATCTTGCTGAATCCACGAGATGCGCCCAGGGCGTGTCGGACACCGAGCCGCGCAAAGAGCCCAATCGATCTTCGTCGTACGATCGTCACGGCAGGGCCCCGGGACGAAACGTCGGTGCGTACCTGACGAGGGGGCGCCCGGCGTGTCCTTGTGCGATCTCGTAGATCCCTGTCAGGCACGAGGCGTCCTGCAACGGCCGCTGCGCGCGCGGCTCGCTCGGATACCCGCCCCGAAGCTGCGCTTCATGGATCTTTGCAACCAGCATGAACAACCGCCTTGTCGGCGCGAAACCCGATAGGCTGCGATGCGTGGACTCGACGACACACAACGGCGCGGAGCGACCTCCGTCGGTCCCGCCTGCAGCCAGGTACAACCCCGAGCACGGGACGTTCGAGCTCGTGGAGACCGACGCCGACGGCCGTCCCTCCGGCGAGTGCCGCGTGTACCGCGCGAGCGACGGCTCGTTGCTCTCGCGCTGCCGCACTGCGGGCGGCGTGAAGGACGGGCCGTTCGCGATGTTCCACCCGAACGGTCAACCCGCGCAGCGCGGGCGCTACCGGGGCGGCCAGCTCGACGGCGAGGTCGTGGTGTACGGCAGCGATGCCCCGAGCGAGCTCAAGCTGCGGCCGTGCTGTGTGCCGCCCGGCGCGTGGGAGCTGCGAACGCAGTATCGGGAGGGGCGCATCGTGCGCCAGGTCTTTCACGACCGCGCCGGGTACCCGGTCTCCGCGGACGGCTCCCGCTGGCCCGACAGACCCGCCGGCGTCACCGAGGAGGCGGACTACGACCAGGGCTCGCAACGCTGGCTGGTCCGCGAGGAGGACGAAGCGTCGGCCACGCTCCTCCATCGCTACTTCACGCGCGAGGGCGAGCCCTCTCAGGAGATCGAAATTCGCGCTGGAGCGCGGTATCGCGAGCTCCGGTACGGCGCGCTGGGCCGCCCTTCCGAGGAGCGGCACCTCGATCCCGAGGGACGCCTCCACGGCCCGTCCGTCCGCTGGTTTCCCGATCCGGACGCGAGCCCTTACCTCGATCCGCGCGTGCGCGAGGAGCGCGGTCAGTACGCGCACGGCCACCCCGTCGGGGCGTTCACGGGGCTCGACGCGGGCGGGGCGCCGGTCGTCCGACGCGAGCTCGGCGCGGCCCTCGACGAGGCCAGCCTCGTCGCGTCGCCCGCGCTCGCCGAAGACCTCGCGGCGTGGGACGCCGAGCGCGTCTGGGCCCTCGCGCGAGAGCTCTTGCAGGGCGGCCGCGCGCGCGAAGCCTGCTGCGCCGCGGCCCGCGCGGCGGTCCGCGGGGGCGAGCGCGAGAGGCTCGCCGAGTTCCTGCACGCCGCGACGCTGCGGCCACGACCCGAGGTCGCGGAGCGACGCGGGCGAGCGCTGCTCGAGACGCCCGACGCGACCGCGCTCGGCGCCCTGGACGAGCTGCTCCTCGGCGCCGAGCCGAGCGCTGCCTACCGCACGCTCGCCGCCGCCTTGCCGTGCTCGCGGCGCGTCGCGCTCTCGCTCGTCGAGGCGGCGCTGCTGCTCGAGCCCGAGCGCCGCTCGACCTGCATCACGCGCGCGCTCCTGCGGCTCCAGCTCGGCGACACGCGCGGGGTGCTCGAGGACGCCGACCGCATCGAGCCCGAGGCCGCCGCCATGGCCGAGCACCTCAGGACCTTCGTGCGGCTGCTGTTCCCGGAGTTTGCTTTCTGGCCGGCGCGCCAGGTCATCGATCCGTTGCCGGCCGACGCATCGGCCACGGTCGAGCTCGATCAGCCGCTCGAGCAGGTCCGGCAGAAGATCCAGCTCTACGCTACCCGCTTGCTGCGCCTGCGTGAGGCCGTGCAGCGCAGCCTGCCGGGCACGGAGCCCTGTCCGTGGCTCCCGCCCGACCTGTCGCACGTGCTGCCGGACGGGCCGGTGGAGCTCGCGCGGACGGCGGCGACCTTGACCGAGGAGACCGAGAACGGCGTGGAGACCGTCGAGCTCACCGTGGACGAGACGCTCGACCCAGGAGCGCTGCCGGTCTCGCTCCTGATGCGAAGGGCCCGAGCCGACTGGGCCGCCCTCTGCTGGCTTTGCTGGTCGGCCGGCCTCGACCGCGTCGCGCTGCCGGAGCGCATCACGCCCCGGCCCGACTTCACGGCGGCGGTCAACATGTCGCTCACCCGTTGCTTCCGCGCGCGCGATCAGCTGCAGACCGGCGGGCTCGTCAGCCGGGCGCGCGGCGTGCCGGGCTTCGTCTGGGAAGGGCACGCCATCGACCGGCTCGACCCCACGCTCGCGGTGATCGCGGCCGACGAGTACTTCGAGATGCGCTGCCTCTTCGTGTGGCTCCTGTTTCCGGAGAACATCTCCCCGTTCCAGAGCGACATCCGCGCGGCGTGAGCCGATTCAGGGCGGCGGAGGCGAAGAGGCCTCGCGGCCGGGCGCGAGGTGCGCGGGGAACGGCGGTGTTGCACCCGGTTGCACCCGGTTGCACCCGGGCCGGCCCGTCGGCGTGGGCCCCCCACGAGCACGGCGGCCACGAGACGATGTGCCCGGGCAGGCCAGGGGCGAGCGGGGCGTCGCCCGGCGTTCCGGCGCGGCGCGTCCCCGTATCCCTGCGGTGTCGCGCCGGCCGAGGGCGGCGGGAGGCGCCGCCGCTGCGCCCCCGCGCTCTCGCGGCGCGCGCGGCGCACCGCGGGGAAACACCCGATCTCTCGCCTGGCACGGCCCTTGCGAAACGGCTTTGCGTCGCGACGACACGATGAACCGGGGCGCTGAAGAGCGCTCGATGCCGTCGCGCTGACCATCGGACTCTTTTTCTTCTCTACGAGGAGCAAACTATGTTGATCCGTAATACGTGTGCGGTCGTTGTGGCTTCGCTGTTCGGGTTCGGGTGCGCCGTCGACGCGGGGGACACGGGCGGCCTTGACGAGGATCTCGAGGAGCTCGCCGGCGCCGCCGACGAGGAGGCCGTCGCGAGCCACGCCGAGGCGCTCGCCGTCGGCGCGCCGCGGCGGCACGCGAGCTTCAGCCGCCATTACGGCGGGAACATCATGGAAGAGGACCATTACCCGGAGTTCGGCGGGATGTGCTCCCCGGGGTACGAGAGGGTAAACGTCGACGTGCGCTGGAACGGGAACGGAGCCTGCGAGTTCGCCGGCTGGGTCAACCCGGGCAATCCGACCGATTGTCGCGCGAAGCTCCATGTGCACACGAACGCGTTCTGGGGCGGCGGAGAGTGCATCGCCACGAGCTTCGAGGCGCGCAGCAACGTCTACACCTGCGGCGACAGGCTCCGGAACTATTGCGGCGGAGCCGGCCCTCAGCCCAACGGTGCAGCCCCGGTGTGCTTCTGCGACAACTCTTGCAGCTTGTACGGGGATTGCTGCCCCGACTACCATCTGCTGTGCCCTTGAACCACGCACGTCACCTGCGCACGTGAACGCGCTCATATGCGCAGGTGAACGCTGCCCTTCCTCACGCATCCTGCCCGTTCACGGAGGTGGGTTGTAACCAGAGCTCCCCGACGAGACAGCGTGTCAGCTCCTGGCGTTTCGATGCCGGCGACGGAACGTCAACAGCGCGAGCCCCACGGCGACGGCCGCTGCGTAGGAGCTCCTCGGCTTCGCATGGCCGACGACACAGGCGCATCCGCCGGATTCAGATGCGGGAGCTGGGTCCGCGCCGGGGTCCGCGCCGCCGTCCGCGCCGCCGGCGGTGCCGGCGGTGCCGGCGGTGCCGGCGGTGCCGGCGGTGCCGGCTGGAGCGCTGCCGCCCGCTGCGCCGCCGCCGGCGCTTCCGCCGTCACCCGCGATGCCACCGCTCCCCGCTGCGGGTCCGGCGCCGCCGGCGTTCTGAGCCCCCCCGGCGCCGCCGTCCGAGCCGCCCGAGCCACCGCTGCCGACAGAGCCCGAACAATCGGTCTCTGGATCGACACCACCGGCCTTGTCGAGACCGAAGAACGCGAGGATGGCGTCGCTCTCGTACGCCATGGAGTGCGCGCCGTCCTTCCCTGACCAGGCCTCGAACACCGTGGTACCACACTCGTTGCTCCAGAACTTGCGCTCATAGGTGGTCCCGTTCGCGGTGGTCGTGCTGTCGGTCGAGGTCGGGGCCTCGCTCAGCTCCAGGACGTTCGTCCATTCCTTGATCGCCTCGCCGTGGTTGTTGTAGTTGATCGTCGCATCTGCCGTGCCGTGGAAGATCTGAAGGCGCGGGCGATGTCCCGTATAGCCAGGATACATCGCACGAACCTGGTCTCCCCATTGCTGGGCCGTCTTGCTCGTCCTGCCCCCCGCGCAGTTGCCGCTCCACTGGTTGCTCGGGTCGAAGCCGTCGGCCCAGCACCCAGCTGGCACCCCCGCCCTCGCCGCGCCAGCCCTGAAGATGTCCGGGTACACCGCCAGCATGGCTTGCGTCATCATGGCTCCGGATGAGCCACCCATCACGTAGACGCGCTCTGCGTCGCCGCTGTACTTCTCGAGCGTGTACTTCACCATCTGAGCGACGGCCTGCGTGTCACCGCCGCCGTCGTGGGTCAGGGATTTCGTCGTGCCCACATCCCAGCAGTTTCGGCCCATGGCCTCCGGAAGGATGATGATGAAGCCGTTCTTGTCGGCCCCCGCGCGGATACCCGAGATGCTGTTGAAGAACCCACTCACCGGCGTGCTGCAAGAGTGGCAGGCCACCACGATGGGTGGATTCTCCGCCAGCTGGTCCGGGACGTAGATGTGCATGTTGACGTAGTCCGGTACGCCGCTCGCTCCCCACGTCGCCCGGTTCACCGGCACCACGGACGCCGCGTGCGCTGGCTCGGCCGCGAGCAGTCCCAGAGAGATCGACGCGACCACGAGAACGTGATTCTGAAATCGACGCATGTCCGAGCACCTCTTGAGCTGGCGTCGCCGACGGTGGCGCGCGCTTCACAGGTTGATCCTAATCGACAGAAGAACTTCGGCGCAAGCCGCTTCGAGTTCTTCCATTCCGGGAAAATTGAACCAGGCGCTCCCGCGCCGCGGTACCTCACCGCATTGCAGACGGCCGTGAGCCCGCGGCCGCGCGGCGCTCCGCCGGTCAGGAGCGTGGCTATCTCCGGAACCGCTCCGCGTCGACCCCATACCGCTTCAGCCAGCGCTGGATCTGCATCCGCGCCTTGCCCATCTCGCTCGCCACGGCGGAGATATTCCCTCTGTGCACGCCGAGCAACCGGACGAGCTCCTCCCGCCGCGCGGCATCCCCTGCCTCCGGCGCTTCCAGCGCGCGCTGCACCGCAGGGGAAAGATGCTCCAGCCCCACCTGCCCCTCCTCCCCCGCGAGCACGACCGCTGTCCCGAGGCACTTCTCCAGCTCTCGCACGTTCCCCGGCCAATCATGGCGGAGCATCGCCCTCGCCGCGCGCGGGTGGATCCGGACCCGCGCGGCGTGCTCCGGCGGGAGGCGGGCGAGGAGCGCGCCGGTGAGCAGGCCGAGGTCCTCGCGGCGCGCGCGGAGCGGGGGAAGCTCGACCTTGTGGCCGGCGAGGCGGTTCCAGAGATCGCCACGAAACGCGCCGCCTTCGACCATTCGCTCGAGGGATCGGTGGGTCGCCGCGATCACCCGGAGATCGACCGCGACCGAGCGCGTGCCGCCGATCGGGCGGACCTCGCGCTCCTGCAGGGTCCGGAGCAAGGCCGCCTGCGCCGGCGCCGGCAGATCGCCGATCTCGTCGAGGAACAGCGTACCCCGGTCGGCGCTGCGGACGAGGCCGAGACGATCCTCCGTCGCGCCCGAGAAAGCTCCCCTCTTGTGGCCAAAGAGCTCGGCCTCCACGAGGTCCTTCGGGAGCGCGCCGCAATTGACGGCAACGAAATCGCCGGTCCGCCGCGAGAGCGCGTGGAGGGCGCGCGCCATCACCTCCTTGCCGGTGCCGGTCTCGCCTTCGAGGATCACCGAGACCGTCGAGCGCGCGATGGGGACGAGCCTCGCGAACATGCGATGGAGCTGAGGGAGCACGGTCGCGAGGCCCGGGGCCTCCGGACGCAAGGCAGTCCAGTCGAGCACGGGAGAATCGTTCGAATCGCAGGGAATGGCTTCCCGGTAGATGAAAAAACTCTGCCCGAGCTCGATCCGATCGCCGTCCTCGAGCTCGGCTCGAGTCGTTCGAACGCCGTCGATCAGCGTGCCGTTCTTGGATCCGAGGTCGTCGAGGACCCAGCGCTGGAGCAGCTTGCCAAGGCGCGCGTGGGTCGAGGACATGTGGCGATCGTCGGTGCGAAGCGTGAGTCGGCGAGCGCCGGGCATCGCCTCGATCTCGCGGGCGGTCCCGCGGCCGATGACGAGCTCGTCGAGCTTCGCCAGCGAGAGCCGCATGGGAGGGGCGAGCGGGCGGTGCGCCTCGAGGACGAGGAACATGTGGGGGCGGTGATGGACGTCGCCGATCTCCTTGGGCTCCTCGGTGGAGGAGAGCGTTCCGTTCTCCGGACCGTCGATCATCGCACTTTCTGCATACACCATCTCCGGACGGGCGTCGCCGAGGCGCAACCGAGCACTGGATGCAACAGGAGGTGCAACCCTGCAACCTGCGCCTCGCGGACCGAGAGCGCGGAGAGGCGTTCGACGGGGGCGGGCATGGGTCTTGTAAGGGCGTTGGGCATGAGCTGTCGACACGTCCTTGCCTGGTTCGCCCTCGTGCCCGCCGTCGTCACCATGGGGTGCAGAGCCGGAAACATGATGGAAGACGAGGTGACCGCCTCGACGCGGCAGGCCCTGAGGGGCACGGCCTTCGAGATGCCACAGAATGGGCTCGACCCCGGAGCGCTCTCCCAGAACGCCTCGCTGCTGGAGGCGCTGAGGGACCACAGGCTCGATACCCAGGGGCTCGACGCGATCCTGTCGGCGTCCCCCCACATGGCCGAGCGATTCATCGACGCAGCCGCTGGCAACGCAAGCGAGCTCATGGAGGTGATCGTCTCGTGCGCGCTCGGTCCCGATGAGCAAGTGAAGGCCACGATCCACGCCGAGACCTTCATCTGGCAGGGCAAGCTCGGCCTTTGCGGCGAGAAGTCCCCGCTGGGTAGCTGGGGGGATCGACCCACGCAAGGGTGCCTCGAGGTGGTCTCGAGCTGTGTCCTTGCGCGGCTGAATGCCCTGGATAGGCAGGTCCCCATCTCGATCCGCGGCCAGGATGCGAGCCTCTTCGCGCTCCGGGACAAGGTTCGGGTCGAGCGCGAGCTCCGCGACCGGGCGCCGATCGCCAGCTTCGAGGCATGCACGCCCCACGACGCCGAGGACAAGAACAGGCGCGACTGCGGCTGGCAGGCGGCCTACGTGGGCAGGTGCGAGCCCGAGACCTCGGTGACCTTGCAGCGCGAGCGCGGGTCCGTGGTTCAGCCCATGGTGCGCGTGTGCAGAGGCATCCACGGTTGCGATCACGACCAACCGGACGTCGCGAGCTCCAGGCATCTACCTGGCTATGCGGGCTTCGTGGCAGACTTCGCCGAGGAAGAGGAGATCTCGTTCCCTTGCCCGCCTGGCGACCTGTTCAGCGTCATGCTCGCGTCGCCGGACCCCAAGGAGCAGTTGCCGCCGGAGCTCGACGTGGTCCCCTCCCCCGGCACCCCTGCCAAATACCCCGCCAGGGAGGAGGATGTCTTCACCTATCGCGAGGGCTCGTTCTTCGGCGATATCTTCAACAAAGGGCCGAAGAATGGATACGCGTGCTACAGCGACATCTGGAGCCTCGGAAAGGCGCACCTCGCCGACCGGCTCTGCGGAGGCCCCAGTGACGAGGATTGTCTCCTGCGGGAGCCCTTGCCTTGTCGAGCGGCGCCGAGCAGCGACGTGCGCACGGCACCCGCGTACACCCAGCTCTGCTTCGGTGAAAGCGAGGCCCCCAGCTCGGCGTACCTCGACTGCGAAGGGGAGCAACGTGCCCGTCGCCCGTGGCAGCACGGGATCACCGTGTTTCTCAGCGACCCTTGCGCCCTCTCCAGCGACAGCAAGGGCTGCTTGCTGGCGAACCAATGTATCCACAGCGAATGCACCACGGGGGCCCCGCTCGACGATGAATGCAGCCCCGTCGTGACGAGCGTCTGCGCCGCGGATGCCTACTGCTGCAACACCGCCTGGGACAGCCAGTGCGTCACCGAGGTGAAGACCGTGGCGAAGAGCGCGCAGTGCGTCGAAGGCGCCTGCGGCCACACGCTCTCCACCGCAGGCGATGAGCTCACCCCCGGCTGCGACGTGCCATCCCTCTCCTCGCCCGGTTGCGTGGCCAGGATCTGCGAGGCGGATCCTTACTGCTGCAGCATCGCCTGGGACAGCCTCTGCGTTGACGAATTTCAGAGCGAGTGCGCGCTCACCGCGTGTTCCCACGACGAATGCACGACCGGCGCAGCGCTCTTCGGCGACTGTAGCTCGCTCGCGACGAGCATCTGCAGCGTGGATCCCTTCTGCTGCACCACCGCCTGGGACAGCGTCTGCGTCAGGGAAGTCCAGACCGTGGGCGGCCAAGCCTGCGACTGATCCCCGAGCAAAGCGCCGCTCACCGCGCCGGCGCCTCGACGAGCCGCCGCATCTCCGCCACCGCGGGCACCGTCTCATCCGCCACCGACCACGCGTCCAGCACCTGCTGCGCGAGCGCCCGCGCCCGGTCGCCTTCCCCCCGCCGAGCCGCGCGGCGCGCGGCGCGCACCACCGCGAGGCTCGCCCCGTTGAGCTCCGGAGAGCGATCGGCGAGCGCCGCCTCCAGCCGCGCGACGAGCTCGCTCTCCCCCGTGCGCTCGAACGTCTCCACCATCGGCTCGGCGAGCACCTCGACGAACGGCCCCGGCGTCCTGAGCAGAGGCCGGAACGCCCGCGCCGCGCCCGCAAAATCTCGCTTCGCATAGCGCTCGGCGCCCTCGGTGAAGGCGTCCGCGTCCGGGAGGGCGCTGTACGACAGGCGCTGTCGGAGCTCCCGGAATCGAGCGAAGCAGCGGCGGGATACCGCGGGCGAGGCGTGCGCGCAGATCGCAGGGAGCCGGAGCGGGACGTCGAGGTATGCGCCGTCGAGCGGCGGAGGCTCGGGATCGAGGAATCGCTCCACGAGGAGATCGGCGATCTCCTGCGCGCGGCCGAGGACGAGCGCGATCTGCAGCGCGCGCCAGGCAATCTCGAGGCGCTGCACGCGCAGCCAGCCGGCGTCGTCCGCCGCGACGACCATGGCGCGTATGGCACGCGCGAGCGCGGCGCCGAATCGAGCCTCGCTCGCCTCGAACCGCACGAGGAGCAGGTCGCTCGCCACGCGGTGGACGGGATACCCCCCGGTCGCGAGCGCGACCGCGATGCCCCGCGCCTCCTCGTGCGCGCCGGAGGCGAGCAGCTCGTCCGCGAGGGTGCCAGCCACGGACGTGTCGAGCGGCGAGAGGACATAGGCGCGCCGGGCAGCCGCGAGCGCAATGGCCCTGTCGCCCGGGCGCTTCGCCTGAAACAGCCAGCCATAGCTGTTCCAGGGCACCCAGGCCTGCATCGCGCGCAGCGTCGCCCCTGCGCTCGTGGTGCCATAGGTCACCGAGAGGAGCTGGAGCCAAGGCGCGCAGCCCTCGCCGATCGGGTTCCTCGGCTCCGCCTGGACCGCGAGCAGGGCCATCTCCGCGGCCCGCTTCGGGTCGGGCGACTGAAGGAGGCACGAGAGGGTCGTGGCGAGCGTCGAGCGCCCGAGCGGCGTGGCCTCGCGCGCGAAGCGGCCCTCGAGCTCGGCGATCGTGGCCGGATCGTCCTTGCGCAGGGCCACGTGCTCGACGCGGCCGCGCGCGGCGAGCTCGCCCGAGGAGGCAGGCTCGCTCCGCGGAGGCAGCTCCACCTCCGGCAGCGGAAGGCCGAGCGTGTAGGCGCAATGGCGGCCCTCGGCGCGCCCCAGCTCCGCGAGATCGGCGCTCCTCGCCGCGACGCGGGAGCACTCGTCCGGGAGCTCGCCCGCGTTGTTGCTCATGGCCGCGGCGAGGTCGAACAGCACGAGGGCGCCGCCGATGTCGCGAGCGCGCGAGAAGTCCGCCATCGTCGAATCGAGGGAAGGCGCCACCGGGAGCGCTCCCCGCTCGGCGAGAGGATGCATCGCGTCCCTCACGGCCTCGTAGAGGGCACGCCCGGCGCCCACGGAGCGGTCGATCTCGGCCCCGTCGGGGCGGCGGAGGGTGACCGTGATCCGGAAGCCGGAGCCCTCCCGGACGACGTCGCCGTCGACGTAGGCAACCGCTCGCCGGTGCGCTTCCTCGACCGCTCTGGCGCGTGCTCCTGGGGCGGCGTAGGGATCCTCGGGGAACCGGTCCACGGGCTGCGCCGGGAGCGCCAGGAGCTCGGCGGGGATGAGCGTCCGCCCGGAGGCCCCCCCCAGCACGAAGCGCGCTCGTTCGCAGAAGAGGGACGCCGCAGCAGCGCCCAGCCAACCTGCAGGCGCGTCGACGCCCGACGCATCGAAGGGCGGGCACGCCAGCACCGAAGACGGCCAATGCAGGGGCGAGACGGGAGAGGGCACGGCCGAGTCGGAAGGAGGCACGGCTCGTGCGGACATCTGGCGATAGAGGACCGATGCGCCGGCGACCGCGACGAGCGCACCGCTCGCCAGAGCCAGCAGCCCGATTCCCGCCCTTCGAGGTCGGCCGGGCGGCGACGACGCGCGCAGCGATGGCACAGAGTCCTCGGGCGCCGCCTGTCCTCCGGCTCCGACGGGAGCAGCAGACTCGAGCTCCGATATCGAACGTGTCGCCGTCGAGCCCTCGGGGAACGCCGACTCGGTCGCTTCCGGCGCGGTCCCTGTGGGTCCTGGTCGCGCCCCGCCCTGCTCGTGGGCGCCGTCCCCTTCCGCGGCCGCCACCGTCTCCTCCGCGGATCCCTCCACGCTGCCGGGGGCCGGACAAGGCAGGTCGAGGGGAGCCCTGTCGGCGATCCCGAGCGCGCCGCCGAGCGCGCGCACCGCCGCGGTCGCCGTGGCGAATCGCCGGTCCGGATCGACGGCGGTCGCCTGCGCGAACCATGCATCGAAGCCGCCGGGCAGGGAGACGCCGTTCCTGGCCGCGCGCGAGCTCGCCGGCTCCACCGGGCCATACGCCGCGCTGAGCGCGAAGGCGACGAGGTTGTCTTCTTCCTTTCTTTCATCGACCCAGTACGCCTCGCCGACGAGGAACGTATAGGCCATCATCCCGAGCGCGTAGATGTCCGTCGCCGCCGAGACGCGCCGGCCCCGGAACTGCTCGGGCGCCATGTAGAGCGGCGTCCCCACGGTCTGGGTCGCGCCTCCGGCGGCGGTGCTCTCGGCGATGATCTTTGCCACGCCGAAATCGAGGATCTTGATGCGCCGCTCGCCGTCCGCGCGCACGCTGAGAAAGACGTTTGCCGGCTTGAGGTCGCGATGGACGATCCCCGCCCGGTGCGTCTCGTCGAGCGCGAGCGCCATCGGGTGCAGGCACGCGAGCGTCTCCTCGGGCGAGAACCGCCCCACGCGCCGCAGACATCGGCCGAGCTCCTCACCGCGGAGCAGCTCCATGACGAGGAACGGCACCCCGGTCGCGTCGTCGACCCCGGCGTCGAAGACCTCCACGATGAACGGACTCTCGATGTGCGCGGTCACCCGCGCCTCGATCTCGAACCGCCTGCGGAGCTCGGGGCGCTCGATGATGTGGGAGAGCATCACCTTGAGCGCCCACCGGCGATCGGTCCCGAGGTGACGCGCCTCGTACACCGCGCCCATGGCGCCGGCGGCGAGGCGGCGAATCAGCCGATAACGGCCGGCGAAGATCGTCCCCTCGACCACCTCGATGGATACCACGCGAGCCCTCGTGGAGAAGAATACCTTGGCGCTCCAGCCACGGTCCACGTTTTCACACACCGCCTGTCGGCGACCGAGAGGTCCGTGAGCCACGTCGCTCACAGCGGCTCGATCCGCCGCGGAGACCCGGGTCATGAAAATCCAGCGAGCTCCGACGCGCGATGTGCTACAGCGCGAAAGCGCCGCAGGGCAGCGCCGGACGGATCGGCGCAAAGAGGACACGCGCCACGCAATCCAACGCTTGGCCGACGCTTGGCCGACGCTTGGCCGACTCCTGACCTTCAGCTCACGCCAACTCAGCAGGGGAATGAGGGGATGAACCGGACACAGACCTCTCCGCGCCTCACCCCGTAGCCCGGGGTCGTGCTAAGCTCCCCCTCGTGCCGAAGGAAAAGGCCAGGCCGGGCGAGACTCTCATCGTGCGCAACAAGCGCGCGGGCTTCGATTACGACCTCGGCGACCGGTTCGAGGCGGGGATCGTCCTCAAGGGGAGCGAGGTGAAGATGCTTCGCGCCGGCAAGGCCGACTTGACCGACTCGTTCTGCACGGTCTTCCGAGACGAGGTGTTCTTGCAAGGTGTGAGCATCGCCGCGATGGCCAGCGCCGCCTTCGGCCACTTGCCGAAGGGCGCGCGCAAGCTCCTCCTCCACCGGCGCGAGATCGAGCGCATCGGCTTCTCGATCGCCCGCGAGGGGATGACCGCCGTCGCTACCCGGCTCTACTTCAAGGGCGGTCGGGCCAAGGTCGAGATCGCGCTGGCGAGGGGGAAGAAGATCTACGACAAGCGCGAGACCATCAAGACGCAAGACGCCGAGCGCGAGGCGCGAGCCGTGGTGGTGCACGGACAGCGACGGTACGGACGCGCGTGACGCAGCGTGGGGCGCACTGGCAGGGGCTCGCTGCGGCGCGCGGCCGGCCCGCCTTGTTTTCTTTTGCCTGCCGAGCGCGCACCGGATGAGAATACGGCATGCTCAACGAGGCGGATGAGTCACCGGCGAACTGCGACCACGCCGTGCGTGGGAGCTCCACGACCCCACGCCGCGCGTCAACGGGCCATTGGCACACGGCTCGCGCGGTCGTCGAGCAGCGGCTCGCGAAGGGCTCAGCGCTGCTCGCCGTCGCCGGGCTCCTCGCAGCATGCGGTGCTCCATCGGAGGAACGTGCTCTGGAATCGGCGTCCAGCGGCGGCGGCACGGAGGCGACTTCAGGCGCCGCCGGCGCGGGGGGGATCGCAGGCGCCGGGGGGGCCGGGGGCGCCGGGGGCGCCGGGGGGGCCGGCGGCTCGATGGGAGCGAGCACGTCGACGGGCGCTGCAGGCGGCGGCCCCGACGGCTGCCAGCAGGGCACGACGAGCACGACGTGGGCGACGAGCTGCGAGACCACGGGGGCGAGCTGCACGGCGGGCACCTGGACGGCGCCGCGCGGCGGCGGTGAGACGGGCGCGCCGCTGCGCCACGAGTCCGCGCACTTCGCCTTCTACTGGCCCGAAGGCACCGAGATCACGCTGAGCCAGGCGCGGGAGGCCGCGGACACGCTCGAGAGCATCTGGGACACGTACTTCGGCAGCCCCATCTTCTTCCCCGAGCCGTACTGCGGCTCGGCGAACAAGTGGAAGGCCGCGGTTCACTTCGACAACAGCTTTCCGCTCTGGGGCGGCGGGTGGACCCGTGACGGCATCGGCTACATGGGAATGTGGATCGGTCCCGGCGCCGCCCGCGACCCGTGGGGGCTCGCCCACGAGTTCATGCACGGCGTGCAGTCGACGACCCAGGCATTCCCGGATTGCGGCGGCACCGGCTGCTGGATCTTCGAGAGCCACGCGAACTGGATGCCGCACCAGATCTGGCGTGACAACGTGCACTGCTCGGAGATGCTGCCCAACATGCCCCACCTCTACTACGGCAACACGCGCGACCGTTACTGCAACTGGCAGTTCTTCGAGTTCCTGAAGGACAAGCACTGCTACAGCGCCGTCAACGACATGTGGGCCCACGAGGCGCCGCGCGGCCAGGGCGATCCGTGGCAGAAGCTCATGCTGAGCCGGGGCTGGGACATCGAGCAGCTCAACGACCTGTTCGGCGAGTGGGCGATGCACAACATCACCTGGGACTACAGGGACCCGCCGCCGACGGACGGCGGCGATCCATCCAGCGTGTATCGCAGGGCTTATGGCTCGATCGAGGCCGACCGGACGTCGCGCGGTCGCACCGATCGGCGGCTCCGGCTCACGCGGCTCGAGGCGCTCGACGCGGACTGGGCACAGGATCGCCGCTTCGTGTCGCCGTACCACTGGGCGCCGCAGCGCTGGGGTTACAATGTCGTGCGCCTGCACCCGCGACCGGACGCGACAAGCGTGCGGGTCGCGTTCCGGGGTGTGACGCAGACAGGCGCCGACTCCGGCTGGCGCTGGGGCCTCGTGGCGACGGACCCGGAGCTCACCACGTCGCGCTACAGCCCGCTGCAGCGCGGGAGCGACGGCGAGCTGGACCTCTGCGTCAGCCCGGGCGAGAACGTCTACCTGGTCGTGGTCGCGACGCCGACCGAGTACCAGAAGCTCGTCTGGACGAATCCCTCGGATGGTCCGGCGTACCCGTCGATCTATCGCTATCCGTACATGGTGGAGATCGACGGCGCGTGGCCCGCCGGGTTCCAGGGCGGTCAGCTCGAGGCGTGTCCGTCGGGCACCGCGAGGCACGCGAACGGAGGCGGCTGCGCGCCCGCGGGCACGCCGTCGAGCGTCCATGTGGGTCCTTACGCCACGATCCTCGGCGGCGAGGTGAGCGGCGATGTCCGCGTCGAGGATCATGCGACGATCGTGAGCGGCGCGATCTCCGGCGGCCGGATCGGCGCGCTCAGCCTCGTCGGGCAAGGCGGCTCGGGCATCCAGGCGCGCGGATTCGACGTGAGCGGCTCGGCGATCGTGCAGACCACGTTCTATCCGCTGGGCTGGTTTGGCGATAACCAGTCCGTCTCCGGAACGGCACAGCTGCTCGGAGACGTCGAGTTCGTCGCTTCGTCGAAGTCGAGCGACACATTCTACGGGTTTGTTCCCGACGACTGGAGAGGCGTCTCGACGGCGACCGAGGTGACGGTCGCACCGCCGTACGCCTGGCGGCCTTGAGGCCGCGACCCGGCGGATGGCCACGCTTTCGCCTCACCTTTCGCCGCCGCTCTGGCGAGGCGCGCTCAGCCCTTCCAGGGGAGGCGCCGCGCCGCGGCGGAGGCTTCGGCGATCGCGCACGGGCGCGGTGAGGCGGCGTTAGGGTCAGGGCTCGCCGGCGCGGAGCGACACCGCGCTCCGGCCGGGCGGGCTCACGGCGCGTCGAAGCGGTACGCCGTCGCCTGGGCCGCGGCGCGCTGGCCGAATTCGTCGCAGAAGGCCGTCAGGGCGCGATAGCCGCTCGTCGGCAGCATCTTCCGGAACTCGAGGTGCGTGACGAGACAGAACGTGCAGACCTCCAGGTAGCTGAGGTCGCGATCCTGGGGCAGCCCCGCGCGCGCCGCCTGGAGGTTCTCGTCGAGCCAGGCCAGCATGTTGAGCAGGCTCTTCTGCAGCTTCGTGAGCTGCGCGTCGTCCTCCGGCGTCCCCGCGAGCTGGCCCATGATCAGCGTGACCTCGGTGGCCATGGCCTGCACGACGAGCTCTTGCGCGTTCGCGGTCAGCGCCTCGGTGAGGTGCTCGGGCCAGACCACGCGCCGCTGCACCGGCGCCCGGCGCGCGAGCTCTCGGCAGATGTTGAGCGAGCCGAGCCACGTGGTCGCCCCCGTCCGCAGGATCGGCAGGCGCAGCGCGGGGTTGCCCGCGTAGTCCGCGGTGTCCAGCGAGCGCAGGTCGGGTACGACCTCGAAGGCGTGGGCGACCCCGAGCTCGGCGGCGAAGATGCGCGTGACGCGCGTGAAATGGGAGCTCGAGCGACCGACGAGCGTGGGAACACGGCCAGGATCATGCGCGGGCTCGGTCACCCGCATGGACTACCACATGCGCCAGCCCGGGGGCCAGCCGGTCACCGGGGCTCCCGGCGCGGCCGATCGGCCGTACCACCCTCCTGTCGCCGCGCGAGCTGTCCGGAAGCGAAGGTCCTGTGCGCGAGCTGGGCCGGAAAGCTGAAGTGCGAGCTGAAAATCGAGCGTTTCGCGGCAGCCATCCCATCGTACAGCCACGCTGCACACGCTGGTGGATCGATGAGCGCCACGCAATCCGCTCTCGTGAGAAAGCGGCGCTGGTTCGAGAATCACTCACGAATCGAGATCAGGTCGATCGCGACGCAGAGCGAACGAGGCGTGTCCGACAGAGGCTGGCCCGGAATCTTGCCTGGGAACGGCCTCCCGGAGAAAAAAAAACACCAAGGCGCCAAGAACGCCAGGAGAGGAGAGGATTTTTCCGGCGTCCTTGCCGGTGCGTCTCATTCCGGCGTGCGGGTGGCGCTGCCCGCTGCACACGAAACCAGGAACGTGGGAGTGCAAATCGATAGATATTTCCAACATCTCATCTTCATGCGGAAACCTCTCCGGGTGAACGACAACATCGCCTGTGCGCGCACCATAGCAGGAGATCTCAGCCAACATCGAGGTCCAGCGTCGTGATTGCATTGCAGTGATATCATCACATGAAACGCTCGACTCGCCCGTCATCACGCATTGCATCGTGAGCGCCACCGTGCTTTCTAATCTGTTCATGAATCGATCGCGCGACGAACGTCGCGCGACCATCACCATGAAGAGGTACCTTGCTTTACTTTAACACTCCGCTTCGACTGGTCTTGTGCCTGGCCATCGGCCTCTCGGCGACGGCCTGCAACGGGCTCAACATCGATCCTGGGATCCTTGGCGCCGGCGACACGGACGATAGCGACGCCGCCACCACGACCGGCAGCGCCAGCAGCTCGAGCCAGGGCGGTGACAGCGCCACGGCCGGCACGGGCGGCGGCTCCACCACTGTTGGCGCTGGCGGCGAAGGCGGCGCCTCCACCACGGCTGGCGCCGGCGGTGAAGGCGGCGCCTCCACCACCGCTGGCGCGGGCGGCGAAGGCGGCGCCTCCACCACCGCTGGCGCCGGCGGCGAAGGCGGCGCCTCCACAACCGCCGGCACCGGCGGCGCGGGTGGCGGCTCCACAACCGCCGGCACCGGCGGCGCACCTCCGATGGAT
>JAICEP010000001.1 GCA_025924095.1 Sorangium sp. | reverse complement strand
TTCTGGCCGGCCAGGGGGTGGTTCGTGTCGACCCGGAAGCCGTCGGGGAGGATGTCGACAACCCGGAGCGCGACCGGCTCGCCGTCCGGCCCCTCGGCGACGAACTCGTCGCCGACCTCGACCTCGCCCGCCTCGGGGAAGTCGGCCTTGTCGACCTCGAACACGCCGGAGTCCTCGCGCTCGCCGAACGCATCGGCCGGCTCGACGGTGATCTCGCGCTGCTCGCCGGCGCGCAGCCCCTCCAGGGCGCGCTCCAGGCCGGGCACGATCTGGGCGTATCCGTGCACGTAGACGAGCGGCTCCGCGGTCGACGCCTGGTCCACCGTCTCGCCGTTTTGGTTGTAGAGGACGTAGGACAGCGTGACGACCGTGTCCGTTGCGATGGGCAGCGACTCCATAGGCGGCGGTTGGTCTGCCATGGCGGTTCCGCGGTTTCAAGCGAGCCGCGCGTGCATAGCGGCATGCTATGAGGAGGTCCGATGGCCAATTCCATAGCTCGGGCGACCGGTCGCGACCCTCTCGACGCGTCGGCCCCTGCTGCGCAGGCCAGCCCGGAAGCGGAGCGCGTCCGCCCCGGTGAGCCGCCGCCGGGCGGGATACGACCGGCCTCGGCAGCGCCTCCGCCGCACGGCGCCGCGGCGGACCGGGGCCCGCGCGCAGGTGGACCGCCTCCCGGGCGCGGGAGGGAGAGCCTGGAGCAGGAGCTCTCCCGGGTGGGCACGAAGCGCTGGCTCGGGCGGCTCGGCGTCCTCGCGACGATCGCCGCGCTCGTCGCGGCGGTCGTCGTGTGGAGGATCCGGACGACGCCGCCGCCGCCGCCGCGCTACGTCACGGGCGACATCACCACGGGCGACGTGATCGAGGAGGTGCAGTCGACGGGGCAGGTCAAGCCGCTCACCGAGGTGCAGGTCGGCGCGCAGGTCTCGGGGAGAATCACCAAGGTTTACGTGGATTTCAACAGCATCGTGAAGGCCGGCGACGTGCTGGCCGAGATCGATCCGACGCTCTTCGGGGCGCAGATCGACTCGAACCAGGCGCAGGTCGAGGCGGCCAGCGCGAGCGTCGTGCGCTCCGAGGCCTCGCTGGGGACCGCCAAGCAGCGGCTCGACCGCGCGAAGAAGATGGTCGCGGAGGGGGTCGGCTCGCAGGCCGATCTGGACACGGCGCAGGGCGCCTACGACGTCGCGCTCGCAGACCTCGCGGCCGCGAAGGCGCAGGTGGCGCAGCTCAGGGCGGTGCTCCGCTCCTCCACGACGAACCTCCAGTACACGCGCATCTTCTCGCCCATCGACGGGGTCGTCATCAGCCGCGCGATCGATCCCGGGCAGACCGTGGCGGCGAGCTTCCAGGCGCCCACGCTCTTCGTGATCGCCCAGGATCTGCGCAAGATGCGCGTGCTCGCCGACATCGACGAGGCGGACGTCGGTCGGCTCCGCGAGGGCATGGAGGCGGACGTCAGCGTCGACGCCTTCCCGGGCGAGACGTTCCGGGGGACGGTGAGCCAGGTGCGCTACAGCCCGCTCAACCAGTCCGGCGTCGTGACGTACGCGGCGGTGGTCGAGGTCGACAACCCCGACGTCAAGCTGCGGCCGGGGATGACGGCCACGGTGAGCATCCGGTCCGCCGAGGCCAGGGCGGTGCGGCGGCTGCCGAACGCGGCGCTCCGGTTCAAGCCGGCCCCGGAGCGGGACAAGGACGGCAAGGAGATCAAGCCGCCACCCCTCGAGCCGCTCCCGCCGAAGAAGGGCCGCGTCTACGTGCTGACCGACGCCGCGCCGGGCGCGGAGAAGATCGAGCCGCGCGTCGTCGACATCGGGATCACCGACGGCATCTTCACCGCGCTCACGACCGATCTCGGGCCGGTCAAGGTCGTCACCGACGAGAACGACAGTCCGTCATCGGGCGGCAGGGGGCGCGGCCCCCGGCTGTTCTGAGGCGTGATGCTGCCGCAGAGCCAGGGCGTCGCCGCGGTGCTCCGAGACGAGCCGCTCATCGAGCTCGCGAGCGTCGGCAAGGACTACACGACCGAGGCCGTCGTCGTGAGGGCGCTTCGCCATGTGGATCTGACCATCCAGCACGGCGATTTCGTCGCGATCGTCGGACAGAGCGGCTCGGGGAAGAGCACCCTGATGAACATCGTCGGGTGCCTGGATCGGCCGACCCGGGGCACATACCGGCTGGACGGGCTCGACGTCACCCGACGCAGCAACGACGCGCGCGCGATCGTGAGGAACCGCCTCATCGGGTTCGTCTTCCAGGGCTTCAACCTGCTGCCGCGCACCACGGCGCTCGAGAACGTGGAGCTGCCGCTCGTCTACCGGGGCGTCGGCGTGGCGGAGCGGCGCAGGCGCGCGCTCGAGGCGCTCGGCGCGGTGGGGCTGGCCGATCGCCTGCACCACACGCCGAACCAGCTCTCGGGCGGCCAGCAGCAGCGCGTCGCCATCGCGCGGGCGCTCGTCACCTCCCCGCCGCTGCTCCTCGCCGACGAGCCCACCGGCAACCTCGACACCCGCACGAGCTACGAGGTGCTCGGGCTCCTGCAGCGGCTCAACCGGGGCGGGATCACCATCATCCTCGTGACGCACGAGCCGGACATCGCCGCCTGCGCGAGTCGCGTGATCACGATGCGCGACGGCGAGGTCCGCAGCGATCTCAGGAACGAGCGCCCCGTCGACGCGGCGGTGGCCCTGGCCGCGCTGCCGCCCTCCGGGGCGGAGAGCGACGAGCGGGCACCGTGAGGGGCTACCTCGCCGCCGTCCGGATCGCGCTGCGCGCCATCGTCCGCTCGAAGCTCCGCGCCGCCCTGACGGTGCTCGGCATCCTGATCGGGGTCGCGGCCGTCGTGATCGTGGTGGCGCTCGGGACGGGCGTACGCAACCGCATCCTGGGCGAGATCTCTGGCCTGGGTGCGAGCTCGATCTACATCTTCCCGCAGTCGACGCAGGCCTCCGGGCTGAGGCGCCGCGAGAGCGTGCGGATGTCGGAGGCCGACGGGCTCGCGGTCCTGAAGGAGTCGACAAGCGTGGCCGCGCTGAGCCCGTTCAGCTCGACCTCAATGCAGATCGTGGCCGGAGAGGCCAACGTCGCGACCCAGGTCATGGGCGTGACGCGGAGCTACCTCTCGATCCTCTCGTACCGCGTCGCCAAGGGCGACGGCTGGACCGAGGCGGACGAGCAGCTCAAGGCGAAGGTCTGCGTGATCGGCGAGACCGTCCGGGAGGACCTGTTCGGCTCGAGCGAGGCCGTGGGGCAGTACATCCGGATCGGCAAGCACCCGTTCCGGGTGATCGGGGTGCTCGAGAAGAAGGGGCAATCCCCGTTCGGCGAGGACCAGGACGACCGGCTGCTCATGCCGATCGGCAGCTTCCGGTCGCGCGTCGTACCGAGCGCGCCGGGCAAGGTGCAGATGCTCGTCGCCGCCGCGACCAGCGAGCGGACCGTCGATCGCGCGGTGGAGCAGATCGACAGGATCCTCCGGCAGCGCCACGAGATCGCGCCGGACGACGAGCCCGATTTCGTGATCCGCACGCAGGCGGAGTTCCGGGCGTCCCAGGAGCGGATCCTGGACACCTTGACGATGCTCCTGTCGTCGATCGCCGCGGTCTCGCTCCTCGTCGGCGGGATCGGCGTCATGAACATCATGCTGGTCAGCGTCACCGAGCGGACGCGTGAGATCGGCATCCGCATGGCGATCGGCGCCTCGGAGGGCGACATCCTGGTCCAGTTCCTGGTCGAGGCCATCACCCTGTCGCTCATCGGCGGCGTCATGGGGCTCGGCGCGGGGCTCGTCGTGATCAAGGTCCTCGCCGCGGCGCTCGGCTGGAACATGACGTTGCCGGTCAGCGCGGTCGTCATCGCGGTGGGGACGAGCGCGACGATCGGGATCGTCTTCGGGTTCTTCCCGGCGCGGCGCGCCGCGCACCAGGATCCCATCACCGCCCTGAGGCACGAATGAGCGCGACGCTCACCCGCGTCCTGTCGGCGATCGTGATCGCGCTGCGCGCCGTCCGCCGGAACAAGCTCCGCGCGGGGCTCACGATCCTCGGGATCACGATCGGCGTCGCGGCCGTGGTCACCGTCACCGCGCTGGCGAGCGGCGCGCGCGCCAACGTCAACGCGCAGATCTCGAACCTCGGCTCCAACTCGCTCATCGTCTTCGCGCGCTCCGCGCGCGCCTCGGGCGTCCGCAGCACCACCGGCGCCCGGCTCTCGGAGCTCGACGGCCAGGCGCTGGTGCGCGAGTCGACGAGCATCCGGATCGTGGCGCCGTTCCTCCGATCGAGCGCTCAGGTCATCTACGAGGGCCAGAACGCGAGCCCGACGCTCATCGGCACGCGCCTCAACTACTTCGAGATCCGGAGCTGGAGGGTGGCGCAGGGAGAGCCGTGGAGCGCCGCCTCGGAGAACCTCTCGGAGAAGGTCGTCGTCATCGGCGCCCAGACCGCGCGCGATCTGTTCGGAGCGCTCGATCCGGTCGGCCGGATGGTGCGGATCGGCCGCCAGGTCTACCGTGTGCTCGGGGTACTCGAGGAGAAGGGGGCGTCGCCCTTCGGGCAGAGCCAGGACGACATCGTGCTGATGCCCATCACCACGATGCGGTCGCACGTCGTCGCCACGCGGCCCGGGGAAGTGCACGCGATCCTGCTGAGCTCGACGTCCGCGGAGACGTCCGAGCGCGCCAAGCTGCAGGCCGAGGCGATCCTCCGCCAGCGGCACCGCATCGGCGAGGACGAGGAGGACGACTTCGCCGTCCGGAGCCAGGCGGAGTTTCAGGCCATGCAGGACGCGATCTTCGCGGCGCTCTCGGCGCTGCTCGTCAGCATCGCGGCGGTGTCGCTCGTCGTCGGCGGCATCGGCGTCATGAACATCATGCTGGTGTCGGTCACCGAGCGCACCCGGGAGATCGGCATCCGGATGGCCATCGGCGCCCGGGAGATCGACATCCTGCTGCAGTTCCTGCTCGAGGCGCTCGTGCTCGCCACGCTGGGCGGCATCGTCGGGAGCGCGCTCGGGTACGGCGTCATCCTCGGGTTCTCCAGCGCCCTCGGCTGGCCGATGAAGCTCGAGCCGGCGGCGCTCGGCGTCGCGCTCGGGGTGAGCACGGCGATCGGGATCGTCTTCGGGTTCTTCCCCGCGCGACGGGCCGCGCGCATGGATCCGGTGAACGCGCTCGGGCGCGAGTAGCGCGATCCCCTCCGGCGCGCGGCGACCGGAGGGAGGAGGAGGCGCGGCCGCGAGACGGCGCGCGCCTCCCGGGATCAGCTCTTCTTCATGAGGTCGGCGAACGTGCCGAACTTGGCCTCGCGCGCGACGCCGGCGCGGTACTGATGGTACGCCTGCTTCTCGGCGTCTTCCTTGAGGGCGCGGATCGACAGCTTGGCCTCTCCCCGGCGCGGATCCACCTCGATGACCTTCGCATCGAACTGGGCCCCGATGGGGAACTCCTTGCGCAGGTCGGTGCCGCGCTGCGTGCCGGTGTGGCCGGCCGGGATGAAGCCGCGGGCCGCTCGCCCCGTCGCGCCGAGCACCCGGACAACGAGCCCCCCTTCGGTCACCTGCGTGACGGCCACCTTCACCGCCTTGCCCTGCTGCACGCGCTGGCGCGGCTCGGTCTCCTCGCCCTCGGGCGGGGCGGGGTGGAGCCCGATCCGTCGACCCGCGGCGTCGCAGCTCGCGACGACCACGTCGACCTCGTCGCCAACCTTCACCACCTCGTCCGGGTGCTGGATCGGCTTCATCGAGAGGTCGGCCGTATGAACGAGCCCATCGATGCCCGGCTCGAGCTCGATGAACGCGCCGAACGGCTGCAGGCGGGCGATCTTGCCCTTGTGGCGCGTGCCGACCGCGTACTTGTCCTTCACCGCGTCCCACGGATCGACCGTGGCGGCTTTGCGGCTCAGCCAGAGCTTGCCCTTGTCGTCGACGCGCATGACCTTCACGTCGATCTCCGCGCCCGGCTTGAACAGGTCCATCAGCTTGGCGCCGCGGTCGTGGCTCGCCTCGCTCATGTGGACCAACCCCTCGACGCCGCCGGCGTCGGGGAGCGCGACGAACACGCCCCACGCGACGACCTTGCGCACCACGCCCTTGTGCAGCGAGCCCGGTTCGATCGACGTGAGCGCCTCGGTGCGCGCCCTCCGGCTCTCCTCCTCGAGCATCTTGCGGCGGGACACGACGATGTCGCGCCCCTTCTTCGCGAACTGCGTCACGATGAAGTCGAGCCGCTGGCCCACGAGGTAGTTGAGGTCGGCGCCGTGGCGCAGATCGACGTGCGACGCCGGCGCGAAGGCGCGGAGGCCGCTGAGGTCGACCTCGAGCCCGCCCTTCACCGCCCCGGTCACGAACCCTTCGATCGGCTCGCCGCTCTGGAGCGCCGCCTCGGCGTGCGCGCGCGCCTGGTCGAGCTGCACCGACGCCCTCGACAGGAGGAGCATGCCACCGCGCACGCCGGTGCTCGCCACCGTCGCGATGAACTGATCGCCCTCGACGGGAGGCTCTTCATCGAGGATTTCGCGACGGTCGAACAGACCCGTGGCCTTCCCGGCGATGTCGATCCAGATGGCGTGGTCAGTGATTTTGCTGACCTTGCCAAACACTTCCTCGCCGATGCTGAAGGCCGGGCGATCGCGCAGCGGCGGCGCCCCCTGCCCCTTGCGCCGCTTGCGCCTCTCGCCTCCGGGCTGGGGCTGCCCCCCCGCCTCGTCGGCCGCCTGCTCCTCCTCGCCCTCATCGTCTGCAGCATCGGATGCAGCGTCGGACGGGTCTGCGTCGCCGGCGTCGGTCGCGGCGTCGCTCGCCTCTGCTGCCTCGGCGCCCGGCTGACCGGCCTCCTCCGCGCCCTTGCGTCGGCGGCGACGGCGGCGCTTCTTTCCTGCGCCCCCCTCCGCCTGAGCGACCGCGCCGGCTTCGCCCGCCAGCGCAGGTTTCGCACCTTGCGCGGGCTTCGCGGCTTGCGCGGGCTTCGCGGCTTGGGCGGGCTTCGCGGCTTGGGCGGGCTTCCCGGCCACCGGAGGGTTCCGCCTGCCCGGGGGGGACCCGGGCTTACGGTTGCCAATATCATCCCGCGGCAGGCCGGGGACGCGGTTGCCGATGTTGTCGCCGGGCTGCTCTTCCCAGTCGTCATCGTCGTCGGCGCTCACCGGTGCGGCGGCGTGTACCGCTGCGGCCGGTGCTGCCTCGATCTGGGTCGAGCTCGCCTGCGGCGAAGTTTCTCCGCCCGACGCATCGCTCGCCTCGGAGGGGAAGGTGAGCTCCCCTTCATGCGCCTGGGCTGCTTGCTCGGGCGCAGCGTTCGCTGCTTGCTCGGGCGCAGCGTTCGCTGCTTGCTCGGGCGCAGCATTTGATGACTCGAGCGGGCCGCCCTGGTCGGCCGGAGCTGCCGGCGCGTCCGCCGGCGTGGTGGTATTTTCGTGGGTATTCATCCGCGCCTCGCGCGACAACGCATGCCGATGGGGGCGAAACGTGTTCGCGTTCTCTCCAGCGGCCCCCTCGGTTCAATGGGGGGGAAGGGCCGGAACCATAACGTACCCGGGACGTTTACGCGAGGGCCTACCGCATGATGGGCAGGTGCTTGTTCGTTCCCCCGCTCCGATCGATGCGCAGGCTGCCCCCGCTCGCGAGGTTGTGGGCGCTGATCTGGCCGGCCAGCCGCTCGGCCACATCCACGAACGCTCGCGCGATCGGGCTGCCCGGAGCAGCTTGAACGACCGGCGTGCCGGCGTCGCCCCACTCCCGGATGGCCGGATCCATCGGGATCTGACCGAGCAGCGGCGCCTCGGCGAACTCGGCGATCTTCTGCCCGCCGCCGGCGCCGAAGAGCTCGTGCCGCTTGCTGCACCCGTCGCACACGAAGTAGCTCTCGTTCTCGACCACGCCGAGCAGGGCGATCCCGACCTTCTGGGCCATCGAGACCGATTTGTACACGTCCTGGAGGGCCACCTCCTGCGGCGTCGTCACCACGATCGCGCCCGTGGTCCTCATCTTCTGGGAGATCGTCAGCACGATGTCACCGGTCCCGGGCGGCAGGTCCAGCACAAGGTAGTCGAGCTCACCCCACTCCACGTCGCGCATGAACTGGATCAGGGCGTTCTGGAGCATCGGTCCGCGCCAGACGACGGCCGACCTCGGATCCTCCAGCAGGAAGCCGATCGACATGAGCTTCACACCGAAGCGCTCGAGCGGCAGGAACTTCTGGCCATCGGCGGAGGTCGGGCGGCCCATCACGCCGAGCATGGTCGGGACGCTCGGCCCGTACATGTCCGCGTCGAGGAGGCCGACCTTGGCCCCCTCGCGGCTCAGCGCCAGCGTCAGGTTGGCGGCGACCGTGCTCTTGCCGACGCCGCCCTTGCCGCTCATCACGAGGACGATGTTGCGCACGCCCGGAGACGGGTCGTCCTGGAGGATGGTGCGCGTCGGGAGGACGACGTCCCACGCGATCCGGACGTCCTTCGCGCCGGCGCCCTTCAGCGCCGCCTCGATGTCCGCAGCGAGCCGCTGCTTGAAGTAGCTGGTCAGCTCGACGGTGAGCGAGACCGCCTCGCCCTCGACCGAGAGCTCCCGGACGCGCCCGAGATCTGTGAGAGGGCGCTGGAGATCCGGCGCGATGACCTTTGCCAGCGCGGCGAGGGCGGCATCCTTCGTGATGGGCATGGGGCGGAGGAGTTAGGACCGCACGGGATTCTCGTCAACCGGCGAGCGCGGCACGCTCGCGGCCGCTCGATTTCGCCTCGCCTCGCGCGGCGCACCGCCGTCCCGGCGTCCGGCCGGTTCCCTCACCAGCAGGAGGTGACGACGGAATCCTGGTCGCCTGGGTCGAGCTGGCGCGACGGCAGATAGCACCGCGAGTCCACGCACGCCCCGCTCGAGTTCGTCTCGACGCACACGCACGCGCCGGGGAGCCCGCTGGGCGACTTCGGGCAGACGTCGGCCGCGTCCTCCGCGGTGCACCGGATGGGGAGCGCCGCGTCGACGCACACCCGCTGGCCGCGCAGCGTGGTGGTGCACGCCATCGTCGAGTCCTCGTCGCCGCAGTCGATGTCGTTGCGGCACGGCTCACAGAAGTTGCCCTTCCCGACGCAGGCGCCGAACCGCGGTGTGCACGCGCCGTCCTCGCACCTGTAGTCGAGGTCGCAGTCGGCGTCCTCGCTGCAGGACCTGGCGCACCGGCTCTCGCCGTCGATCGTGACGCAGCGCTGCCCTGAAACGAGCGAGCAGTCGAGATCGGAGCTGCACGGCGCGCACTGCGTGCGCTTGACGCAGGTGCTGCGCAGCAGGCACAGCGAGCCCTCGACATAGGTGTTGCGGTCGCCGAACATGGAGGGGTCGACGCATCCTTCGTCGGTCTCGCCGCAGAAGCTGCTATTCCCCTTCTCCGTGCCGCAGATCGCGTGAGGGTCGCGGGTCACGGCGCACTCGAAGCCGCCGGGGCAGTCTGCGTTGCTCGCGCAATGCAGCTGCGAGCAGTACGCCTCGGCGTCGCCCTCTCCCTTGCCGAGGCACTCCAGGCCGTGCGAGGTGCACTCGTCGGGGGAGCAGGTCGGGATGAAGCAGTGGCTGCCGTCGCTGCACTTGCCGGCGGAGCAGGCGGGATCGTCGCCGCACACCGCGGTGTCGCGCTGGCACTCGCCGGGTTTACCCCCGCACTGCACCGGGTTGCACGGCGTATCATCAGGGCAGTACCCGAACTGGCCGCACTCGAGACCGAACGGACATGGCGCACCGAAACCCACCATTTTCCCGTTTGGCTTACAAACGGAAATTCCGACTTTTGTGTCGTCCTCCTCGGCGGGCATACAGTCCTGGAGACCCGGGGTGCATTCAAGGTGGCTGCTGCACTTGAGCACGCAGCGGTTGCCGACGCAGGTGTTGCCCGGGAGGCAGAGTTCCGGCTCGCACTTGCCTTCGCAGACGCCGTTGATGATCACCCCCCCGAAACATTCGTCCCGCGGCGCGTCCGACGACGAGCAGGCGCCGTTCGCGAGGGCCGCCGCGCTCGCCAGGCAGCCCAGCATCAGGAACGCGTGGAGACGACGGAGACGGGCGCTGTGAGAGGCGACAACCTGCTGCATAGGACCTCAGCGCGGGAAACACCCGCGGATCGGGGCAGGCACCGCGGGCCTGGCCGGAGATTGCGGAAACGAGCCCCCGAGCGAAGCGGCGGCGACGACAAGGTTGCCCTTGACGCCCCCCGTGCCGCCCAGAAGAATGAGCACTCCTACACCATACTTCAGGCGGTGGCATCATGCGAATGGACGCAGTTCTCGTTTGGATGGGCCTTGGCGTCGTGGCAACCCTGGGGCTCGTCGGCTGCGCAGGAGAAGAGGATCCCATTCCGGCTCCTCCCTTTCCTGACGGGACGGGTCAGCCTGCGGCCAACGCTGCTCAATATCCGGCTGGGCCGTATGGGATCAGCCCCGGCCGGGTGATCGCGAACTATCAGTTCGTCGGATACGCCAACGCCGCCGAACACAACGACACGATGCAGCCGATTCAGCTCGCCGACTTCTACAACCCGTCCGGGGAGGAGGTCTTTCCCGAGGGCTCGCCTTACGGCGCTGGCGAGCCGAAGCCGAAGGTGCTGCTGATCGACGTCTCGTCCGTGTGGTGCGGCCCCTGCAAAGTCGAGGCAGAGTCCGTCCTGCCCCGGCTCTACGAGCAGTATCAACCGCTGGGCGGCGAGTTCCTGGTCCAGCTCGCTGATGGGAGGAACCCGGGTGAGCCGGCCGTGCCGCGCGACCTGTACCGCTGGACGACCCAGTACGACGTGCAGTACCCGTCCGCGATCGACCCGTCATACAAGCTCGGCGCGCTCTTCCAGGCCGATGCGTTCCCGGCGAACATGCTGGTCAAGACGAAGGACATGACCATCGTCGAGGTCGTCTCCGGCGTACCCGCGGAGGACAGCCGTTTCTGGCGAACCTTCGAGAGGATCATGAACGGTGAGATCTGAACGAGCCGCCGCGCGGGCGCATCGCCGAGCCACCGTGGTCGGCACGCCCGCGCGGGAGAATCTGCCAGGGCGCCGCTCGTGGCGTCCGCGACGTTAAGCCCTCATGCCGGGTCGGCCGCTCAGGCCGGCCCATTCGCGACGGAAACCCTCGATGAACCGAAATAGCCGCTGCGCGCTCTCGCTGGTGCTCACTGTCCTTGGCCTCGCGACCACCTCGTGCGGAGCAGCCTCCGGCGGCCCGGCGGCGAGCCCTGCGCCGGACTTCTCGCTCCCCGCCCTCGACGGCAAGACAGTCAGGCTCTCGGACTACTCCGGCAAGAGCGTCGTATTGATCGACTTCTGGTCGACCACCTGTGATCCGTGCCTGGCGGAGATGCCCCACATCGTCGAGCTCTACAAGAAGCACAGGGACAAGGGGTTCGTCGTGCTCGCCGTGTCCCTCGATGGACCGGAGTCCCGCGCGCAGGTGAGCAGCACGGCGCACGATAGGGAGATGATCTTCCCCGTGCTCCTCGACGAGGAGACGACCGTGGCGGCCAAGTACAATCCGAAGCGCGAGCTCCCGTTCTCCGTGCTCATCGGCCGAGACGGCTCGATTCTTCACAAGCGCGGCGGGTACCAGCCCGGCGACGAGGCGATGCTCGCCGAGCAGGTCGAGAAGGCGCTCGGCCAACCGTAGGAACGGAGGGACTCGCGCTCGGCGCCGCGCCGCGACGACGCTCCACGGGCGATAGGTCCATGGTAGGAACGCGAGGTGCGCTCCCTGCTCCAAGCCGCCCTTGCCTGTCTGCCCGCAGCGTCCCTCCTCCTCACCGCCGCCCCCGCGGCGGCGATCGATGTCCCGAACGTCGGGGGCAAACCGATGGCGGTGGACATCGTGAACACCGCGGCCGCGGTGTACCACTTCGACAACCGGAACGACGATCCCCGCTACGCGTCGCGCTACCTCGACGACCACTACGGCGAGATCCTCGACCGGCTGGACGCGCAGATCAGCTGGTGGCGTCTTCAGCTCGGCGCCCGGATCGATGCCGCCCTCTATGTCGGCAGGCCAGCGGCGACCAGCGCCGACCTGCAGCAGAAGATCCTGGACGATGAGGTCTTGTTCGAGATCAACGACGCCAGGCGGGAGCTCCACTCGCGGTACCGGAACACGGTCTATCCGGCGAAGCTCTGGGTGACCTACACTCAGGCAGGCATTGAGGCCACGGCAGGCGATTTTTACGCCCAGCTCGGGCGCGGCCTGGTCTTCAGCGTGCGCAAGATGGACGAGCTGGCCATCGACACGACGGTCCGAGGTGGCAGGCTCGCGCTCGAGCACGATTTCACGTTCCTCCGGCTCAAGGCCATGGCCTTCGCCGGGCAGCTGAACCCGCTGCGCATCGACAGCGCGAGCGGCAGGAGGCTGCACGGCGCCGGGTCGCCCCTCTTCCTCGGGTTCCCCGACGCGGAGAGCGCGGGAAACCTGATCACGGACGAGTCGACGTTGGACGCGCAGGGGAATCCTCGCCCCGTCAGGAACGTCGCGGAGGCGCGGCCGAGCTACGTCGAGGACACCGTGCTCGGGGGAAGCCTGGAGGTGGGGGTGAAGGGCGTGCAGCTCGCCGCGAACGGAGCGCTTCTCCGGGGCGAGATCGGCACGTTCAGCGGCTCGATAGGTGTTCCCTCGATCGCGGAGCGCGGGGACGTGTACGTCGAGGTGGCCGGCCAGCCGGGCCGAACGGAAGAGGGCCGGCGCATCCGGTCAGGCTATGCGATCTATGCGGCGGCGAACGCCCGCAGCGGGCCGCTCGCCGTGTCGCTCGAAGGGAAGCACTATCGCCGCTTCTTACCGCTCTCGGCCAGCATCGATGTCGACGTGCTGAACCCCGGCTTCAGCGCGCCCGAGTACAAGGGCCTCGCGTACAACCAACCTCCCACGGCAGAGCCCGTCTATGTCGAGCCGATCGGAGCGCCGAACGTCTGCGCGACGGGCGGGCGCGGGCGCGTCGACTACCGCTTCAACCGGAGCGTGTCCCTGTACGCCTGGCTCGGTCATTACGTGAGCTTCACGGAGAAGGCGAACGAGGAATGCATCACGGACGACGCAAACCGCACCGACACGTGGGACGTAGCGGCAGGCACCGAGCTCCACTTCGACGACAGCCGCTCGCACGTGCGCGCGTGGGCCGGAGCTCGGCAATCCGACGAGGCCGATTCGGAGCGCGCCTTCTACAGCGAGGGCTACGTCCGCTACGACATCGTGAAGCACCTCGCCGGAGCATTCTCCATCCAGGCGCAGGGCAACAGCCGCCGCCGCTACAGGCCAGAGAATTTCGAATCGTCCTGGATCGAAGGGGACAACTACATCGCGCTCCAGTGGTCGCCCCATCTGGCTGCAATTTTCGGTCACGAATACACATCCGTACCTGGTTGCGAGCCCGGCAAGGACCGCGAGCTCTGCCACCTCTTCAGCGGGGGGCTGCAGTGGAAGTCCGGATCAAAGAGGACGACGCTCGCTCAGATCGTCGACACGGCGCAGCTCTTCGTCGGCCAGCGGCGCGGAGGCCTGCGCTGCGTCTCCGGTGTGTGCCGGACCTTCCCGCCGTTCGAGGGTGCGCGGCTCGAGCTCGTCTCGCGGTTCTGAACGACCGGGCGCTTGTCGGGCCGGGGCCGGCGGCGCTCAGGACGCGCCGAGGATGGCGCAGGCCACGGAGATCCTGACCTGAGGCACGGCGTCGGCGAGGAGCAAGGCAGCGCGAGGGCTCTCGCCGAGCTCGACCAAGCCGGTCGCCGCCGCCTCCCGCACCGGGATCTCCCGGGATCGGAGATCGCGCTCCAGGAGCGGCACCGCCGCGCGGACGCCTGCACGGGCGAGAGCTCCCCGCGCGAGCACCGCGCGCGTCGACGTGCCCGAGGCGAGCTTCATCAGCCACGCGATCGCCGTGGAGCGCTCGCGCGCTGCGACGGTGTGCGGCGGAGCATCGACGTAGCGGGCGTGGACGGCGAAGGCCACGGCGTGGTCCGGATCGTCCTTCGCTTCGAGGAGCGCGGATCGCACCGCGCGGTCCTCGAGCGGCGCGGAGAGGATCGCGTAGATGCGATCCCTGCTCTGGCTCGCGCGGATGGCGCCGAGGAGCGCGGAGACCGCTTCCCCGGCGCCATCGCCGCCCACGCGCACCAGCGCGCGCGCCGCGGCGATCGCCGGGGCGCCGCGCTCGGTGGAGATCGCCCAGAGGAGCTGCGCGCGGCCGCCGTCGCCGATGGCGCGCGGCGCCGCCCACGCCTCGGCGATCGCTTCACGCCCAGGTTCATCCGAGAGGGTCCAGATATCCCGTAACGCCAGCACGACCTCCCGACCACCGAGCGCGCCGGCGGCGCGGATCGCGAGCGTCCGCGCGAGCGGGTACGGGTCGAGCCGCGCCGCTTCGAGCAGCGCGTCCCGGTCGCTCGGGTCCGCCGCTGCGATCGCGGCGCGAAGCGCCGAGACGCGCACCTCCTGATCTCCGTCGAGCATCCGCGAGCGGCGCACCGCGCCGTCCGCGGATGCGACGAGGGCCCGCGTCTCCAGCGCGCGGAGCGCCGCGTTCTTGCCAGGGGACCTTCCCGCCGCCGCATCGTTTGCGTACAGCTTCACGCGCTCTGGATCGGTGATCCCTGCCTCGAGGAGGATCATCGCTGCGGCTGTCGTGACCGCGTCCGAGCCCGCGGCGCGCTCGGCGAGCGCGTCCTCCAGGGGGCGCGCACAGGTCCGGATCTCGCGCAAAAGATCGACCCCGGACGGCGGCGTCGCGCGCGCGATCTCCCCCTCGGCGATCGCACGGGCGATCGCGCGTGCGTCGTCGCTGTCCAGCGCGCCGCGGCGCAGCTCGTCGTTCAGCGCGCGGCGCAGCTCGTCGAACCTGCCCGCCTCGGCCGCGCGTATCGAGGCCGAGCTCGCGCAGCCGATGACCGTGGCGAGCGAGAGGAGGCCGGCGAGGATCGACCCGGAGAGCACGCGATGCATGAGGCGCCTCTTACCGCGCCGAAGTGCGCGCTCGAAGCCCCTTCGGCTCGACCAGCCGGGGAATCCGTTCTATACGGCGCTCACGTCCCGGCACCATGCGTATCGACGTCATCGTCAACACCACAGCGCGCCGGTACCGGGCGAGGCCTTCGCTCATCGACCGCATGTCGGCCGCCTGCGCTGGTGCGGCGAAGCTCCACCTGACCTCGAACGTCGCGGAGCTCGCGGAGGTCTGCGATCGGATCGCGCAGCGGGGCACGGATCTCGTCGCGCTCTCCGGCGGTGACGGCAGCTTCATGGCGGGGGTCACTGCGCTCGCTCGCGCCTTCGGTGAGAGCTCCTTGCCGCCCCTCGTCCTGCTGCCAGGCGGAACCGTGGCGACCGTCGCGCGGAACTGGGGCATGACGGGCGATCCGGCTGCGCTCCTCGAGCGGATCATCCACAAAGCTCGCGGCCGCCACGACGGCGCCGCCCTCCGCGGAACCGTCCGCCGGCCCACCTTGCGCGCGCGAGCGACGACGCACGGCGGAGTCGAGGAGCGCATCGGCTTCATCTTCGGCACCGGGCTCGTGGCCAGCTTCTTCGATGTCTACTACGAGCGCGGAGGGGACGGATACGCCGCCGCTGCGCGCATCGTGGCGCGGGTGTTCATCGAGTCCTTCTACGGCGGCTCCTATGCGCGGCGCGTGCTCGACCCGTTGCGCTGCACGATCGACGTGGAGGGACGGCAGCTCGCCCCGCGCGCCTGGTCGCTGATTTGCTCGTCCGCGGTGCGCGATCTCGGCATCCACATGCGGGTCACCTACCGGGCCGGTGAGGATCTCGAGCGCCCGCACCTCGTCGCCAGCGCGCTGCCCCCGCGAGAGCTGGGCCCGCGCGCCCCGCTCGTCGTTGCGGGCCGGAGGATCGGCGGCAGGGATCACTTCGACGATCTCGTCCGCGATTTCACGGTCCGGTTCGACGCCGCGCCCGGCGCGACGTCGCCCGGCGACGGTCCCTATATCCTCGACGGAGACCCCCTCCGGGCGAGCGAGATCCGGATCTCCGCCGGGCCGTCCATCGACGTCTTGACCCTGCGCCCCTGAGGCCGCGCGCTCGTCGGCGACGCGCGCCCGGATCCGTCGGGTACCGAGCGCTGCGTCGCGTGACGGAATCATGACCAGTGTCGTGAACCCCAGTGACGGGCGTGCTCGATGCTCCATGCACCTTGGAAACCATGACGCACGCCCCTGCATCGAGCCCTACACGAGTCGTCGTACCGAAGTCTGGCCCGGGCCTCGGCCAGCTCTTCAACGTGCTCGGGATCGTCGCGATCCACGTGGGCACCGTCGTCGCCATCATGCGAGGCGCCACCTGGAAGCTCGCGGCGCTCGCTGCGGCCACGTACTTCATCCGGATGTTCGCGATCACGGGGGTCTACCACCGGTACTTCTCGCACCGGAGCTACAAGACGAGCCGTGGCCTCCAGTTCCTGCTCGCGCTGCTCGGGACCACCGCGACCCAGAAGGGCCCGCTGTGGTGGGGGGGAACGCACCGCGTCCATCACAAGTACTCGGACACCGAGCGCGACGTTCACAGCCCGCTCCGCAGGGGGTTCTGGTACGCGCACCTCGGCTGGTGGATCGGCCGCGAGCACGAGGAGCTCGACCTGAAGCGGATCCCTGATTTCGCGGGCTTCCCTGAGCTTCGCTGGCTGGACCGCTACCACGTGGTCGGGCCGCTCGGCATGATGGCGCTGCTCTTCGCGTTGGGCGGCTACGATGCGTTCCTGTGGGGCTACGTCGTATCGACGTGCGCGCTCATGCACGGCACGTTCACGATCAACTCCCTCGCGCACGTATTTGGCTCGCGGCGTTACGCGACGACGGACACGAGCCGCAACAATTTCTGGCTCGCGCTGATCACGCTCGGCGAGGGGTGGCACAACAACCACCACCACTACATGAGCAGCGCGAACCAGGGCTTCTTCTGGTGGGAGATCGACGTCAGCTTCTACATCCTGCGCGGGATGGAGAAGCTCGGCCTGATCTGGGACCTCAGGACGGCGCCGGCGCACGTGCTCCAGCGGAACCTGATCAAGGAGGTCGGCGAGCGCTCGCCGCTTCTCGCCCCTCACGCCGCGCCGGTCGAGCCGCTCGACGCCCCGCCTCTGGGCCGGCCGAGCCTCGGCGACGTCTGACCGCCCGCCCCGTTCGGCATCGAACCGCTGACGGACGAAGGCTGCTGGTCAGCCTCCGTCCGTTGGCGCTTGCGGCAGCCCGCTCGATACCCTGAGCCAGCCCACGCATCTCGCCGCCGAAGTGGCGGCCAGAGATCCGTCAGGGCTCTCCGGTGAAGACGCTAATTCACGGACGAAACAGCTTGCTGGCTGTGAGCGGTGGCGGAATCGCCGGGCTTCGGCTTCTCGGCCTTGTTGCGCTCGCGCTGTCGCTCAAGACCGGCACGGACGAACCGAGCGAAGAGCGGGTGCGCGCTTTGGGGGCGGCTCTTGAACTCGGGGTGGAACTGACAGCCCACGAAGTACGGGTGCTCGCGCAGCTCGATCATCTCGACGAGCCGCTGGTCGGGCGACGTCCCGGAGAGCACGAGCCCCTTCTGCACCATCGCTTCGCGGTACTTGTTGGCCACCTCGTACCGGTGCCGGTGCCGCTCGCTGATGCTCGTCTGCCCGTACGCTTCCGCAGCGACCGAGCCCTTGTCGAGCACGCACGGGTACGCGCCGAGACGCATCGTCCCGCCCTTCTCGACGACCCCCTTCTGGTCGGGCATCAGATCGATCACCGGGTAGGCGGCGTTACGATCGAACTCCACTGAGTTGGCTCCGGCCATGCCGCACACGTGCCGCGCGAACTCGACGACCGCGAGCTGCATGCCGAGGCAGATCCCGAAGAACGGGATCTTCTCCTCGCGCGCGTAACGGATAGCCTCGATCTTTCCCTCGGTCCCGCGATCGCCGAAGCCGCCGGGCACGAGGATCGCGTCGAGGTTCGAGAGCAGCTCGGGCGCACCGCGCGCCTCGATCTGCTCGGAGTCGATGTACTCGAGCTCGACCCGCACGTCGTTGTGGAGCCCGCCGTGGACGAGCGCCTCGTGGAGCGACTTGTAGGAGTCGCGCAGGTGCACGTACTTGCCGACGACGCCGATCTTCACGATGCCGCGGGACGGCTTCTTGAACCGCTCGACGATGCGCTGCCAGGATGACAGATCCGGCTGCCTCGCCCAGATGTTGAGCAGCTCGGTGATCTTCTCGTCGATCCCCTCGGCGTGGAGGACCAGCGGGAGCTCGTAGATGCAGTCGACGTCGACGGCCGCGATCACGCAATCGACCGCAACGTTCGAGAAGAGAGAGATCTTCTCCTTCATGCTGCGCGGGAGCGGCCGATCGCAGCGACAGAGAAGGATGTCCGGCTGGATGCCGATCTCGCGCATCTCCTTCACCGAGTGCTGGGTGGGCTTCGTCTTCAGCTCGCCCGCTGTCGCGATGAACGGCACGAGCGTGACGTGCACCGAGATGGCGTTCTGCGCGCCCGACTCCACCTTGAGCTGGCGGATCGCCTCGATGAACGGGAGCGACTCGATGTCGCCCACGGTGCCGCCGACCTCCACGATCGCCACGTCGGCCCCGTCCGCGGCGGAGCGGATGCGCAGCTTGATCTCGTCCGTGACGTGCGGGATCACCTGCACCGTCGCCCCGAGATACTCGCCGCGGCGCTCTTTCGAGATGACCGCCTCGTAGACGCGGCCCGTGGTGAAGTTGTTCTGCCTCGTCATCCGGGCGAGCGTGAAGCGCTCGTAGTGCCCCAGATCCAGGTCGGTCTCTGCGCCGTCGTCCGTGACGAAGACCTCGCCGTGCTGGTAGGGCGACATCGTGCCGGGATCGACATTGATGTACGGGTCCAGCTTGAGGTGGGTGACCTTCAACCCACGGGACTCCATCAGCGCCCCGATCGACGCCGCAGCCAGTCCCTTGCCGATCGACGATACGACTCCGCCTGTGACGAAGACGAATTTGGTCCGCTTGCTCATGACCCATCGCTCCGCTGCGCCGTGTGCGCGCCTGTAACCAGTTCCTCGATCGGCGCTCAAAGGTGAGCGCCGACGAGGCTCGGCTGTCCACGGCAAATACCTTGCCCGGCTTACAAGCCGCACGGCCCCGTCAACAGGACCGAAGCCGGAGGAAACCCCACGAGGGGGAATCCCGCACCGGCAACAGAACCTGACCTGCCGTGCGAGCCCGTCTGCAACCGGACGGGCCCGAGGCAAGCCTGCGCGACGTGATGCCGCTCTGAATCCGCCGGCATTCTAGGCCGCTCTCCCAGCGCGTCAATGCAAAGGGCAATCCGATCTCCCAAGAAGGCCTGGGCCCCTGGGAATCGGGCCCGACCGTGGCCGCGGGAGCGGGGGCTCCAGCGGCCCGAGGCTTCGGCGGACCGGGATGGTACACTCCGCCAGCTCTCCGCGACCTGGCCACGCCATGCGAATCGCCCACGTGCTCCAGCTGGCGACGTCCACCCCGGTCGTCGCGCTGGAACGGGACGGTGCGCTCTACGACGTCGCGGAGCTCGAGCGCCACTTCGGGACGAAGCTCGCTGACATCCGCGGCGTCTCGGACTTTCACACCCGCGTTGTGGCGCTCCGTTGTGCCGGCCTCCACGCGCTGGACGACCGGCTCCTCAGCGGAGATCGCCCCTCGTCGACGCAGCTGCAACCGGCCACCGTCCTGTGGCTGCCTCCCTGCGCCACCGACCGCGCGGCGTACATCCAGCTCGGCCCTTACGCGCACGACGCAGAGCGCCCCTGGTATCGGTTCGGCAACAGCCGCGCGCTGCTTGGACAGGATGCAGCGATCCCCTTCCCCGCGCTCGAGGACGAGCCTGACTACGAGCTGAACCTGGCGGCGCTCCTCTGCGAGGATCTTCGGCGCGCCACGCCGGAGGAAGTGGAGCGCGCGATCGTCGGCTACACCGTGCTGAACGACTGGACCGCGCGCGGCCTGGAGACGCGATCGCTGGCGCGCGGGTTGCCGCCTTCAGAAACGAAGGATTTCGCAACGCAGCTCGGTCCGGTGCTCGTCACGCCCGACGAGCTCGGCCCGGTCGCGGTGCTGCGGACCCAGGTCCGCGTCGGCGCCGAGACGCTCCCCTGCGCTCGCGTCGGCGAGTGGGCCTTCTCGCTGACCGAATCGGTCGCGTACATCAGCAACCACATCGAGCTGCGCGCAGGCGACGTGGTCGGAGCAGGCCGGGTCTTCGGCGGGAGCGCCGGCCGGCACGTGCCGTACGGCGCTAGCGTGGAGCTGATGATTGAGCGCATCGGACGACTGACCGGCAAGCCGGTCCGCGGCCCCGCTCCGTTGCCATGGCGCCGCGGGTGAGCGGCGCCGGCGCATCGCCGCGCGTGGCCCTCGGCTGTCAGAACGTACCGACGACGCCGAGGCCCACGCCGGTCGCGGTGATCACCGGGGCCGGCCGCACCGTCAGCGCCGCAGGCGCAACCGGCTGCGCCAAGCGTGCCTCGGTGGTCATGAAGACGCCCTCGGCGACGAGGCCGAGGCCAGCGAGCTGCGCGAGCCCGCCGACGACGGTGAGCGCCCCGCGCAGATACAGCTTCGCTCCGCAGTCCGGATCGTCAGCGGCGCAGTCGTTCTTGGCGAGCGCGAGCCAGGGGCCCGCGATCGGGATCTTCAGCTCGCTCGACCCGGGCACCTCGGGCCAAGAGGACGCGGCCAGGAACGCCGCGCCATAGGCGAGGGCCGTCACGGCCACCCCGCCGACGATGACCTTCGCGCGCGCTGACGACGGCGGATACCGCGGAGGTGCCGCTGGCTCCTCCGCGTCGGCGGAAGCAGCGGTCAACGCGAGCACGGCGGCGACGGCGAGGGCGGAGCTCTTCATGGAGTCTTCGTGCTGGAGGGCGCGGAGCCGGACTTCTTCGACGGCAGCTTCACTGTGTACGGGACCTCGAGCGGCTCGCCATCGAACGGCAGCACGATCTCTCCGACGAAGGCACGCTTGACGCAAGATTCGACAGGCGTTCCGGCGAAGGGCGGTCCGACCAGCACGTCGGTCACGCGCCCCTTCTGGCCGTCGAACACGACCTTGACCTCGCCCTCGCCCGTCGGCGCGCTGGGCACGACCTCGGCGCAGTTCGCCGCCTTGTCGCCCCCGCGCCGCAGCGCGATCTCCATCTGCTTCTTCTGGTCGACGTTGAGCCCGCCGCCGTTGTCCGGTGACGCGCTCGTCTCGGCGGCGTCGGAGCTGCCCGTCTCCGCCGGTGCGGCCTGGTCGGAGGTTGCCTGGTCGAAGTTGTAGTCTTCCCCTGCCTGCTTGGGCTTGGCGCCGGAGCATGCCGCCGCCGCGAGGATGATGAGCGGCAAGAGCGCGCGGGTCGAATGCTGCTGGGACACGGTGTCCTCCCTTCGAACAGAACGTGAAGGAGTGCCTGCGCGCACCCTAGCAAGCTCTCCTTTACAAGGACAACCCCGAGCGCGCACGGAGGAGCATCGCCCGGCTGCGCCGAGCGGTCGACCGGAGGAAGCGCCCGCGGTGGAGACATTGTAGAGCCGGAGAGCCGTCATGCCTCGACATCCCCGCCGCGCCGTATCCGTGGTCGCGCTCGTGCTCTCGTCGATCCTCGCCCGCCCGGGCGGCTCGCAGCCGCTCGACGGCGGCACGAGTCCCGCGGAGCGCTCGACCCGCAAGGAGGAGCCCACGCACGGCGTACCCGGTGCCCCGAGCGCACCCCGGTCGCCCCTCGGAGCGCATGGACCTCGAAAATTCGACCCAGGCCGCGCTCGAGAGCAGCTCGAGAAGCTCACCACCGGCGTGCGCCGCTCGGGGGGACGGGTCGGCGTGCTCGCGCTCGACATCGCGAGCGGAGCGACCCTCGCCGCCTTCGATGAGCGCGGCTTGTACAACCCCGCATCCAACGCGAAGCTCTTCACCGCAGCCGCTGCGCTGCGCCTGCTCGGCCCGGGCTACCGCTACCTGACGGGCCTCTACGGGGAGGCATCGAACGGGAGCGTCGCCGAGCTCGTGCTCCGAGGTGCGGGAGATCCGTCGCTCAGGACGCGCGATCTCTGGGCGATGGCACGCGAGCTGCGCGCGGCCGGCATCCGCAAGGTCACGGCGATCGCGATCGACCAGGGGTACTTCGACGCGCGCTTTGTGCCTCCGGCCTTCGAGCAGCAGCCGGATGAGTGGGCGGCTTTCCGCGCCCCGGTCGCTGCGGCCTCGCTGAACGCGAATGCCTTGCGCTTCACGGTGCGCCCGTCGAGAGCGGGTCAGGCCGCTTCGGTCGCGATCGATCCTCCAGGCTTCACGGTGCTCCGTGGCACCGTGACCACCGCGAAGCGCGGCACGCCTGAGAAGATCGTCGTCCGACTCGAGCCGAGCGGTCAGCGCCTCGTCGCGCACCTCAGCGGGCACGTTCCGGAGGGCGGCCGCGCGGTGAGCCTCGCGAGGCGCGTCGATGATCCGCGCATGGTCGTGGCGTACGCGCTCAAGGAGATGCTGCAGGAGGTGGGCGTCGAGGTCTCGGGTGAGGTGCGGCTCGGCGGCGAGCATCAGAAGCGGCTCCTTGTGGCTCACCGCTCGGCGCCTCTCGGCGAGCTCCTCGCCGCCCTCGGGAAGGACAGCGACAACTTCTACGCAGAGACGATCTTCAAGACGCTCGCCGCCGAGAAGCGCGGACGCCCCGGCACAGCTGAGGCTGCGGCGGAGCTGGTCGGCGAGATCCTGAGCGAGCTCGACGCCTTCGGAGAGGGCGTCGTCCTGCGGAACGGCTCCGGCTTGTTCGACGCGGCTCGTGCGTCGCCAGAGTCCATCGTCCGGTTGCTCCGCGCCGCGCTCCTCGATCCCGCGCTCGGCGCGGACTTCACCGCGCAGCTCGCGATCGGTGGCGTGGACGGGACCTTGCGCGGCCGCTTCCGCGGGTGGTCGAAGGAGCGCGCCATCCGCGCCAAGACGGGGACGCTCGCCTCGGTGGTGGCCCTCTCCGGCTACGTCCTCCCGCCTCCCGGCCGATCTCCGATCGCCTTCGCCGTCCTGGCCGCGGACGTCCCGGGGAAGATCGAGCCGGTACGAAGGGCAATCGACGACTTCGTCGGTGCGCTCGCCGACGAGCTCTGGAAGGGTGCGCGCACACCGTGAAGGCGCGGACGTCCACGGCCACGTACTGCAGCCGCGACGAGCTCCCGATCCACGCTCGCCGCTGCGCGTGCTCACGCACAAGCGGGATCAGGCGGCTCGAGCAGTGCGGCCGCGCAAGCGTTGTGCTGCGCGGCCGCATCGCCCCCGCTGAGCTCGTCGCTCAGTAGTCGCGCATCTGCTTGCGGATCTTGCCGAGCGCCTGCTCCTGGAGCTGACGGATGCGCTCGCGCGACAGGTTGTACTTGTCGCCGATCTCCTTGAGCGTGAGCTCATCCTCATCGTCGAGCCCGAAGCGCCAGCGGATGATCCGCGACTCGATCGGCGTGAGCGTCGTCAGAAGCCGCCGGACCTCGTCGCTCCACTTCCTGTTCGCCAGGTGGTCGAACGGCGACAGCGCGTTCTCCTCCTGAAGGAAGTCGATGAACTTCCGCCCGTCCTCGTCACCGACCGGGCGGTCGAGAGAGAACGGCGTCTCCGCGTAGAAGTCCTTCACCTTGTCGAGCTTCTCGCGCGGAACCCCCGTCTCCTTCTCGAGCTCCTCGATCGTCGGCTCGTGCCCAGTGCGCGCGATGATCGCCTGCGTCGCCCGCGCTACGCGGTTGTACGTGTCGAGCATGTGGACCGGGATGCGGACAGCGCGGCCCTTGTCGGCCAGAGCTCGGCTGATCGCATGCCTGATCCACCAGGACGCATAGGTCGAGAAGCGGTAGCCGCGGCTGTGATCGAAGCGCTCGACCGCCTTCATCAGCCCGATGTTGCCCTCCTGGATCAGGTCGATGAGCGGCAGACGCCCGCGGTTGTATCGGCGTGCGATCGACACGACGAGCCGGAGGTTGGCCTTCACGAAGCGGTTCTTCGCGTCGTGCTGCGCCTGGAAGGATCGCTCGACCCGGTCGAGATACCGGCGGTACGAGCTGGACAAGGGGAGCCTCGGCCGCGTGGGACGCGTCTCCTCGGGATCGCTCACGTCGTCCTCGAAGTCGGGCTCGCGCACGAGATCGCGCGCGATGTTGAAGGCACGCGCCATCCAGAGGCGATCCGAGTCGGGCAGCCGGACGGCGGCAGCGAGCTCCTCGGAGAGCTGGGTCCACGGCTTCTCCTGCTCGGGCAGGAGCTTCCCCTTCTGCTTCTTCGCCAGGCGAACGAGCTTCTGCAGCTCCGCGAGTTGCGGAGCCTTCACCTCATCCTCGCCGGCCTTCACGACATCCTCCTCGAGCGCGGTGAGGATGTATTCGGCCGCTGGCAAGTACGAGAGCAGAGCCACCCAGTGGTCCACCTCCGTGCGCTCGACCGCGCGTGCGGTGTCGAGCTCCTCGTCCGGCCCCATGACAGGATGCAGCGCCATGTCGCGGAAGTAGCGGGCGAGCATCGAGTCGCCGCCGCCGTCCTCGACATCCTTCAGCTCCCGATCCTGGTTCCTCGTCCGCTCGGGCTGAGGCAGCCGCTCGATCGGCCCGATGTCCAGGTCGATGAAGTCGGCCGCCCGATCCTCATCCAGGATCTCCGCCGGGCGGGGTCGGACGGCGGTCTCCTCCGCCTGGTCGTCTTCCAGAAGATTGAGGGCTGCGACTTCTGGCGTGGCTGTCCCACCCTGAGCGAGCGGGTCGCCCTTCACTACAGTGGCGTTGCTCTTGGTCGACCTCATGGCGGCTCCCTCCACGGTGGTAGCTCCTTGAAAGTGCGAGCGCGGCGACTGGCTGTCCCCGAATCCTTCGACCTCGGAGACCCCCGGATCGGTGGTCTGCGATGCCGCCCGCCGGGGAGCCGATGCGGTCTCGGCTCCCTGCGAGCTCTTGGATGCCGCGAGCCGCGCAGAGGTACCTACAGCAGAGGACTTGGCGTTTCTCCGCGCAGTTTCTGGACGGCGGGCGGTCGACGTGCTCATCTTGGTCTTTGTGTCGGCGTTCACTTCTAAACGGCTGACCTTGCGAGATTGAAATGCCTCGCCACCTTTCAGCGGCAGGCGAGACGATTTCGTGCCAAACAGGGAGCAGGTGCTGACCGAAGGAGCCCCTGTTGAAACTGGCAACCGCTGGTGCTTTCTTTTGATTCCGGTCGAACTCTTCGCGCCTGGGGCAGGCCTGCTCTTGCAGAGTGCTGCCGCTGAGCCAGCTCCCGATGGCAGCCTAACTCCAGAAGCAAGAACAGTGCCTTTATTGGCGTGCGTTCCGTGTTCTCCCGTTTGAGAGCTCGACCTGGGTGCGGTATGTAGAGTGGAAGGCGCCGTCCGTGTCGTATCGAGCGAAACATTTCGCTGCGACCGAGCCGAACTGCATGGCTGGGTACGCTTGTGGGGACGCAACAACATCGGCAACCTGTCTCCTTGGGGGGCACATCGAGCTCGCCGGCCTCCCACGGTTTGGTGGGTCGCCCTCGCAGCACAGGCAAGGGAATACGCTGTCCTTTCCAGCGTGTAGGATGGGCCGAAGCCGATCGCTGAGGCCGTTCTCTCAGTGAGCTTCGATGTTTCCTGAACCTGGGCCTCCCGATGGCAATGTCGAGCCCTCACCCGACGGCCGAAGGCGGAGAAGGTTATTTTTCACGACAGATCGCCTGGAAAGTTAGTATTTCCAGGCATCGGGCCAGGCTCAGCAGAGTTCGCAGCGAAGAGCGAAGTACACCCCCAAGCCGGGGATGACGGACGGGAATGGCCTGAGGGAGACGTCAGGCCCTGAACGTGCGAGGCCCACGTCGAAGGGCGGTGGCTACCCGGCGGAGCGCTCAGAGATCCTGAAGGTGGGTCCGATCTTACCCTGGCAGCAGGGTCATAGAGTGCCATCAAAGATGCGTAGCCGGCGTGCAGGATGTGCACACTGTGCATTTGTTCGGCACTCATTCGCCTCACCGTGAGGAAGAGCGACGCTGCTTACGTCATGGACGTAACAACTTGCCCTCACAACGACGACGCGCTCGGACCTGTATGCCAACGGCGCATGGCCCGAGCGGCCTCTGAATGAGGCCAGCTCAGTGCAAGGAATATTACAGATTGTAGCGTTGGCGTCTGGACGGGGCGGCTAGCAGACTCGGCCAGCTGACGGAAGCTCGGCTGAACGAGCAGGCAGACTGCTCGGAGCCGTCACTTCGCTACGGCAGGCGCGGCAAGTTTTGCCACGGCACCGAACGACGCCGGATCGTGGATCGCGATCTCCGAAAGGACCTTCCGGTCGAGCGCGATGCCTGCCTTCTTGAGCCCGTTGACGAGACGAGAGTAGGTCGTGCCATTCAGGCGCGCGGCAGCGTTGATCCGGGTAATCCAGAGGCGGCGAAAATCACGCTTCTTGAGCTTGCGGCTGATGTAGCCGTACTCCCAGGCATGACGCAGGACCTCGACCGCCTGGCGGAAGCGATTCTTCCGGCCGAGGAAGTAGCCCTCGGTCTGATTGAGGACGCGGTTGCGACGACGACGGGCCTTGAACCCTCTTTTAACGCGCGGCATCGGAGTTTTACCTCACTGATCCAGGGTCAGCCGTAGGGAAGAAGCAGCTTGACGCGCTTCTCCATCGCCGAATCGACCATGTCGTTCTTGCGGAGACGACGCAGGCGCTTCTTGCTTTTTTCCTGCATGCAGTGGTTGAGCCCGCACTTGCTGCGGCGAATTCGGCCGGAGCCGGTCACCTTGAACCGCTTGGCCGCGGCGCGGTTCGTCTTCATCTTCGGCATGACGCCCTCGATCCGAGTGCCTACCGCTCCCAGCGGCCACCCTCCGAACCACCGGAGAGGCTGTTCCGTGCCGCAGAGATGCGTAGAGGGGGCGCTTTATGGCGACCTGCCGCGAGGTTGTCAAGGCCCAGGCAGGGGGCAGGTGCCGGTCGACGAGTTCCTAGGGCCGTAAGCTCAGGCCGCCGCTCACTTGCCGAGCACGACCCGCTGACCGAACGCGCGGTCCGCCGTCTCGCAGAACCTCCTGAAGGCCATGTACTCGGACGGCTTGATCCGGGACTTCGTGAGGGAGATCTGGCTGCGGACGACGATCTTCCCTGCGGACTGCTCGACCGAGATGGAGAACTTGCCGAAAGGGGTGTCCACCTCCTGGGGCAGCGGCACCCTCGTGACGCGCCACCCTGCTGGAAGGCGGATCGACCATTCATCCCGGCGCGTGGTGAGCGTAGGGATGATCACGTCGCGGGTGCGCACCGAGAGGGAGGCAAAGTCGGTGGCGAGGCGCTGGGCGGGGACAGCTGGGACCGAAAGGCTGTCGCCCTCCATGCGAGCAAGCGCGACAGCTTTTCCTCTCGCCCGCAGCCTCACCGGCAGCTCGATGTCCTCGAGGTCGTTCACCTCGACGCCCGCCTTGCCGGGAGCCAGCTCGACCGTTCCGAAATCCGCCGCGAGGTCCCGACCTGCCCGATCGCGGCGCGTCCCCTCCGCCATGTAGCGGGTCCGCCAATCCGGCGCGAACGCGCCAGCCACCTGGATGTCGACCCCGAGCTGAGCCGACCCGTCGGCGCCGAGCGCGATGTCGACGGTCCGGTGCACGACGGAAGCCTCCGGCGCGGGCTCCGGGAGGCGAACGAGCTTCGGCTTGCCCTCGTTGATCTGAAGCGCCATCGCTCCGCGATCCATGATCGGCAGCTCGGTCGAGCCGGAGTGCTCTGCCGTTCCGTCTAGGTAGAGGTCGAGCGAAGGCACATACGCGATCGCGTGGTCGAACGGAGCGAGGCTCGCGGGCTCCGGCTCGATGCCGCCTCGCATGCGGGTGCGCACGAGGACGATCGTCGCGGGGATGCCGATCTCGCGGAGCATCGTGACGATCAGCGTCGCCTTGTCCTTGCAGTCGCCCCAGCCGCGAGCGAGCGTCTGGGCGCACCTCCTCGGGCGGATGCCGTCGATGCCGAACTCGAGCGCCACGTAGCGCGTCTCGGTCGCGTACTTGTAGATCGCGCGGACCTTGCTCAGATCGTCATTGAGGTTCTTCGTGATCTCGCGCACTCGCTTGCGCACCTCATCGTCCACATCGAACTGCTCCCGCGCGAGGCCCCAGTACCAGGAGCCGACCTCGTCCCAGCTCTTGAACGTCGAGACGTGAACGTGCGCGAGGATCTCGGACCACGCGGGCATCGCCGGCTCGGGGGCGACCGCCGGGACGGAGGCGGCAGAGAAGCGGAAGATGCGTCGGTCGGCGTCTTCCTTGGTCTCGCGCACGAGGCCAGGCAGGGGGGACGCGAAGATGTGGAACGGCTTCGTCTTCGGCGTGATCAGCACGTACTCGCTGCTGGCGATCGGCTCGTCTCCCTGGAGGTACTCGATCTCGCCGAAGTGATCGGCGATCTCGTTGCGAGGGCTGACGTCGTCGATGCGGTACCGCAGCTCGACAACGTCGCCGGCGTTGAGCCGCGGGAAGCTGACGTAGAACGTGCGCGCCGAGGTGTACATCGCGAGCGCCGGGTTGTTCGCGCCCGCCTCCCCGCTCTCGATCGCCCCGTCGACCTTGCCGTCGGCCCGGTAGACCTTCGCGGCCCGGAGGCTCACGGTCTGGCGATCGGCCTGGTACTCGAAGGCGTACTGCCGGGCGCTCGCCGCAGCCTCGTCCGTGAGCGGCTGGAAGACGACCTGCCGGAAGCGGCTGGCGAGGCCGTTCGGGAAGACGGTGGTGACCGTCAGGCTGCGGAGCGTGCGCTTGGGATACTGCCGGTCAGCGCTGCGCCGCATCGGCAGGAAGCGGTCGGGCGCCCAGGCGTAGGCCTCGTCAGCGCGCGGCTTCGGCGGTTCGATGTGCTCGATGTACTCGCGCACGTCCTTCGCCTGAGGGCTGATCGCCAGGATCTGCTGCAGCATCTCGAGCTGCACCTCCCGGTTGCCCTCCTCGCCGTAGAGATCCGAGAGCGCCCGCAGCGTACCGATGTCCTCCGGCGCCATGGCGAGCGCGCGCTGGTGGGCAGCGAGGGCGCGATCGCCCTGACCGAGCGCTCGGTACGTGCGCGCCGCGACCGAGCGGGCCCAGACGGAGTCAGGCTCGCTGCGGAGGAAGCGCTCGAGCCAGCGCTCCGCGCCGGCAGGATCGCGGCGCGCCACCGCGAGGTCGACCTGCTGGTGCAGGAAGCTCGAGTCGTCGAAGCGCAGCGCCGCGTACCGCGCCTCCATCTCGACGGCCTCCGTGTCGCGGCCGAGGGCGCGGAGCTGCGCCGCCGATGCGCGGAGCAACGAGACGCTGCTCGGCTGGCGCGACAGCGCTCGCTCCAGCGTGGCGAGGGCGGTGCGCTTCAGCCCCGCCTCCACGTAGAGGTCGACGAGCCCGAGGGTGGCGGTCACGTGATCGGGATCGGCGGCCAGGATGCGCTCGTAGATCGGGGCCGCTTCCCGCCAGTTCGGGCTCGTCTGCGCGAGCCGCGCCTGGGAGAGCAGGACATCGACGTCCTCGCGGCCACGGCCCGCGAGCGCAGCGGCGCGCTCGATCCACGCGCGCTGCTGGTTCCTATCTTCCGAGAGCTGGCCCGCGAGCAGGTAGCGACGCACGCTCGGCTCGGCCTCGGCGGAGCGGCGCGCGAGATCGCGCGCTCTGTGCTCGCCCTCGGCATCGCCGCCGGTGAGCATGAGGTAGCGCGCGAACGCCTCCAGCAGGACAGGCGAAGGCCGGGCGGCGCCCGCGGCGCGCTCGAACGCCTGCATGGGCCCCTCGACGGCAGGCGCACGCGCGGCGAGCTTCACGCCCGAGGTCGATCCTTCGGCCTGCGCCCGCACGTCGCCCGTGCGTCTGGCGCCGCCCGCTTGCCCCTGCGGCGCCGTCACCTGCGTCCCGATGTCGGAGGCCACCTCTAGATCGAGATCCGGAGCTCCCTTCTCGTTACCGATGCGCAGCGCGAACTTGGGCGCCGACGCGCCCCCGCAGACCTTGATCGTCAGGCGATTGTAGCCGGGCTTGAGCGACACCAGCGCGGCGAACCGATCGATGTCGAGCTCGCGATACCCCGGATCGGCAAGGACCTTCTCGCCGTTCCAGAACAGCTTGAACGCGCCGTCCGAGCCGACCCAGACCGAGATCGGCCGAGGCGCGCGCGTCCCCGCCTTCGCGCGGACAGACGTCGTCGCGTAGCCGCAGACGCCCTCTACCGGACGGATGAAGTCGCCGAAATCGAACCATCCGTACTGCGGCGCCTCGGGCGGCACGCGCCAGCGGACCGCCCGCGCCTTGCCGTCGTACGTCCTGCCCGCCGCGAGCGGTTGGTCGAGCTCTTCCTCGGGCCCGAACGCGCGATCGAAGCCCGCCTTGTTCTCGTTGTCGAACGGGCCGATCGTCGCCCAGCGACCGATGAACCCGAGCTTTTGGATCTTCGTGACCGCGCCGTCGAGATCGCCCCGCCGCCTGCGCGCGTACGCCGAAAGAAGCTCCGCGTAGACGCGGGCAGGCGCGCTGGTCGCGCCGCTCTCCGCGATCGATGCGATCGCCTCCTCGACCTGCGTCGGATCTGCGCGGTCCCACGTGCGCCAGAGCTCGCGCAACGCGCCGTAAACCTCCGGCGCCCTCGCCGCGCGGACAGCCGCGTGCGCGGCGAGCACCTCGGGGTGAACCGCGCCGAGCTCCGCGCGAGCCTCCGAGCCGATCGACGTGGCGCACGCCAGGGCCGCCACCCCCGTAGCGAGCGCGCCGGAGAGGCGCTTCCTCGTCGTCCCCAGGTTGAGCTCGATCTCACGGGGCTCGGTCCGGCTGAGCGCGTCACGCATCCACGGCGCTATCCCGTGGCCGAAGCCATCGGTCAAGCGCAAGCCTCGCCCGCGTGAGCGCCGCAGCGGCCCAGGTCAAGTGCTGACGCGCTCGACCCAGCGGGGCGCCCGGCAGGGCGATCCGGGATCTCGCACGCCGAGGAGCTCGTTCATGAGCCCGCCGCGTCGCCCGCGCTGATCCCAGGAATTTTTCGAACCTTCTGCCCGAACCACAGGGGCGACGCGGGGCGGGTCCACGAGCAGCGCGCCCGGACGAGGCCGAAGCGGCAGTCCGAACGCCAACCCGAACGCAGCCGATTCTAGAAAATATATTAAATTCAATTACTTACAGATCGGCTCACCCGGTCGACAAGCGCGGAAGGGCGCCAGGAGAGCACCGGAACCGAGGCGGATGGAGTCGGGGGTGGGAGCGAGCTCCGTCGAGCTCGAGCACCGCTCGGAGGGGCTCCACCGCGGGATCCTCCAACTTCCAGAAAGGGCCGCCTTGCTCCACCGCACCTGCTTCGGATAGAAACGTCCCAAGATGTACGGGCGCACGGTCGAGGAGCAGCCGCATTGCGCGCAGCGAGCCGGCCATGCAAGCCCCAGGCAGCGAGCGTGGCGCCGCGAACGTGGTACCGGTGGTAAGGCAGGCCCGCACAGCGGGAAGCCAGTTGGATGACGATGGTCGGGGACCGCACGTGCGGCGCCCGGTGATGACAAGGGCTACAGAGCCCGCAATGCCCAGGGCCCCATCGCGAGAGCGCTGGCGGAGGAACGATGGTCAACCCTCAGATGGTGATGTACGAGGAGGAATTCAATCAGATCCAGAGCGTGGTGGATCGCCTCGTCAAGGACGCCAATGCGAAGGTCGTCTTCATCGTTGACAAGAACGGGCAACTGATCGCCGCGAGTGGAGACGTGGACAACCTCGACACCACGTCGCTCGCCTCGCTGACGGCGGGGAACATCGCCGCAACGGGCGGGATGGCGAAGCTCCTCAAGGAGAACGAGTTCGCCACGCAGTTCCACGAGGGTGAAAAGGCGAACATCCACATCCAGCTGGTCGGGAACCGCGTCATCCTCGTGGTGATCTTCGACTCAAAGTCGAGCCTCGGGTTGGTGAGGCTCCGGGTGCGAAAGGCGAGCGAGGAGCTCAACCACATCTTCGAGGCGCTGCTCAAGAAGGTGCAGGAGCCGGGCGCCGACTCGCCGTTCGCCGAGATCACCGACGAGGACATCGACAACCTCTTCAACGACTAGGAGCGCGGTCGATGAGCTTCATCAATTACATGGCGCGCGAGATCAACTGCAAGATCGTCTATTACGGGCCGGGTCTCTGCGGCAAGACGACGAACCTGCAGTACATCTATGAGCGCACCAACCCGGACGCGAAGGGGAAGATGATCTCCCTCGCCACGGAAACCGACCGAACACTCTTCTTCGACTTCCTCCCGCTCGCGCTGGGCGAGATCCGCGGCTTCAAGACGCGGTTCCACCTGTACACGGTGCCGGGGCAGGTCTTCTATGACGCGAGCCGCAAGCTCATCCTGAAGGGCGTCGACGGCGTGGTCTTCGTGGCGGACTCACAGCTCGGCCGCATCGAGGCGAACCAGGAGTCGGTGGAGAATCTCCGCACGAACCTGGGCGAGCAAGGCTACTCGCTCGACAAGATCCCGTACGTCATCCAGTACAACAAGAGGGACCTGCCGGAGATCGGCACGGTCGAAGAGCTCCGGTCGCTGCTCAACCCGACCAACGTCCCCGACTTCGAGGGGGTTGCGCGGACCGGCGTCGGGGTGTTCGACACGCTCAAGGCGGTCGCCAAGCTGGTGCTGACCGAGCTGAAAAAGGGCGGCCCCTAGTCCAAGGGGCAGCCCCGAGATCGAAGCACAGCGCGGCGAGCGAGACAGAAGTCCCGCTCGCGCGCGCTGCAGCCATCAGGTGCGCTGGTAGATGCGGTTCCGCCGGTTGCGGTTCTTCGCCTTCAGCTTGGACCGATGGCGCTTCGACTTGGAGCGCGTGGTCTTCCGAGGACCTTTCGACAGCATGAGGAACATGGACAGGCTCCGTTGAGGCGCCCGGCGCGGAGGCGTTGTGCCGCCGCCGCCGGTGCGAAGGGGCGGCAACGTACGGCATCGCAGGGCAAAGTTCAACCGGAGAGCACCTCGACCAGGCGACCCGCCAGGTCCCTGCGAGGGCAGGCCAGGTGTGACACCGGGACGGAGCTTTTCTGCTATCGGTGTTCGTACCCCGTGCGGTTCAGGACCCTCCTATGCCTAGCCGCCTCGGTGACCGCGTGCGGCGCGAGCATCAACGCGGTCTACGAGGGGGACGTACGCTTCGAGCACTGCATGGCGCTCGACTCGCTGGCCGACGTCAAGCCGACGCTGCGGCGCGCGTGCTGGGACGAGTGGCTCCAGTTCTATACGTTCGGTCAGACGCGCGATCGCGTCGAGTACGCCACGCTCCGGGCGAGGCAGCTGAGCCACGCCAGCGACTTCGACGAAGGCGAGTGGAGCCCGCCCAGCAGCCGGGCTCCCACCGTGCCGGAGCCGACGAGCGCGCTCGCCCCACCGCCCAGGCTCCTGACCGCCGACGTGGTCGCGCCCGCGGACGAGGCGGACGCTGGCGCCCCCGAGACTGCGCCGAGCGCCGCCGAGGACGCTGCGCCGCCGGGGGCGGAGTGCAGCGCGGCATGCGAGGCGAGCTGGAAGGGGTGCCAGCGGGACTGCAAGTCCGCCGGCTGCGAGAAGGGATGCTCCGGCAAGTACACGCGGTGCATGCGCGGCTGCTTCTGACCGGCCGCGCAGCGCTCGGCGAACATGCCTCACCTTGTCGCACCAAGATGGCCTGGAATCTTGACCCGCGATCGAGCGTAGGACTATCCGCGTACACGATGTCCGCCTCGCACGCGCCCACAGAGCTCAGCAGCATGACTCCTGATCGCAACGGCACGGCGTCGCCCCTCGAAGGGCTCGGATCGAGCGCTGGCCCCGTGCGGGTGCTGCGGCCACGGCGGGCGGCGCCGGCGGACGCAGTGCGGCCGACCCGCGCGGAGGTGAACCTCGCGCACCTACGGCACAACCTCCGGGTCCTCGAGCGAGCGCTGAACGGCGCGAAACGGCCGCAGATCTGGGGCGTGCTCAAGGCCGATGCCTACGGACACGGCGCGCCGGCAGTCGCGCGGACGCTCGAGCGCGCCGGCATCCCCGGCTTGGGCGTCGCACTTCTGGAGGAGGCCATCGAGCTGCGAGACGCCGGCATCCGGCTGCCCATCCTCGTCATGGGCGGCTACTACGGCCCGCGCCGCGAGGGGTTCGAGGAAATCATGGCGCGGGATCTCGTGCCCGTCGTCTACGACGCCGGCCAGATCGAGCGCCTCGCGAGCGTGGTGCGGCTCGAGCAGCGCGATCGCGTCGGCGTCCATCTCAAGGTCGACACCGGCATGGGACGGCTCGGCGCCGCGAGCTCGGAGCTCGAGGCGGTGTTCGCGATGCTCGCCAAGCACCCGGAGGTCAGGCTCGACGGGCTCATGACCCACCTCGCCTGCGCGGACGCCGACGATCTCGGCGTGACGATCGAGCAGATGAGGCGCTTCGAGGAAATCGAGCAGCGGGCGAAGAGCTTCGGGCTCACGCCGGGGGTTCGACACGCCTCGAACAGCGCGGCCATGCTGCGCCTCCCCGCAGCGTGGCTCGACATCGTTCGACCCGGGGTCGCGCTGTTCGGCATCTCGCCGTGCGCAGGGCTCGCGCCCGACCTCAAGCCGGTCATCCGGGTGCGCAGCGAGGTCGTCGCGCTCCGCACGATCGCGAAGGGCGACAGGATCGGCTACGGCCACACCTGGCAAGCTTCGCGGGAGAGCGTCGTGGCCACCGTGCCGATGGGGTACGCCGACGGCCTGAGCCGCCAGCTGTCGAACCGCGGGGCCGCCCTCGTGCGCGGTCAGCGCGCGCCGATCGCGGGCGCCGTGTCGATGGACCTCACGATGCTCGACGTGACGGACGTGCCGGGAACACGCGTGGGCGACGAGGTCGTGTTCCTCGGGACACAGGACGGCCCGCTCGGGCGCGCGACGATCAGCGTGGAAGAGATCGCCGCGCTGACGGGGACGATCGCCTGGGAGGTGCTGACGAGCATCTCGCGCCGGGTGCCCAGGTTCTACCGAGAGCCCTGAGCTCGCACGCGTCGGCGCTCGCCGCCGGCGCCGGCGCTGCCGGTGCGAACGGGCGTGATACGCTGCTCTCCATGAAGACGGCCGTGAAGCAGCGGGCCGGCGTCCGCGGCATGCTCTGCCGCCTCGGGGCCGCGCTCGCGCTCGGCGGCGCGGCGATGTCCGCTTGCAAGGACGACGGCCCGAAGCAGCCTCCACGCAGCGGCAGCGGCCAGGGTGCACAGGAGCCGGAGGACGGGTTCGACCCAGGGCCCGGAGGATCGAGCGGACCACCGCCCGTGGACGCGGGTGGGCTCTGCGGCAATCAGATCCACCAGGTGGAGATCTCCGAAGCGCCGAACCTCTACTTCGTCCTCGATGCGTCGGGCAGCATGCTCAGCCCCGCCTCATCGCGCGCGACCCGCTACGACCGGGTTCGCGAGGCCGCGGTCGACCTCGTACGCAACCTGGGTCCACTGATCAACGTCGGCGCCGCCGTGTTCCCGCTGGACGCGACCGCCGAGGCGCCGTGCAGGCCGGGCGGTGAAGTTTTCCCCGTCACCCCGGGAGATCCCTTCGCGGCCTCGCAGGAAGGCGCCACGACCACCTCGAAGTTCCGCTCGGCGACGCGCATCGAGCCTCTCGGCGGGACGCCGACCGCGGCGACGCTCGCGGCGCTCGCGCCGAAGCTCGTGGAGCTCCCGGGCAAGACCATCGTCGTGCTCGCGACGGACGGCGGCCCGAACTGCAACAGCTCCGCGACGTGCAGCGCCGAGGACTGCATCGCCAACATCGAGCAGCAATGCCCCGAGGAGAACTGCTGCGCGCCCTCGGGCCTCTCGGGACCAGGAGGGTGCCTCGATCGCGACGATACGGTCGCCGCGATCGCGCGGCTCGCGACGAGCGGGATCGAGGTCTATGTGGTCGGCATCCCGGGGAGCGAGTTCTACGGCGATGTCCTCGACCAGATGGCGCTCGCCGGCGGCGCGGCGCAGTTCGTGAGCCCCTTCTACTTCAAGGTGGAAGACCTCGACACGCTGGGCAACGTCCTCTCAAGGATCGCCAGCATCGTCGTCTCCTGCGAGTTCGACCTCGTCGATCCGCCGCCCGAGGACGGGCAGACCAACGTCTACCTGGATGAGGAGGTGGTCCCGTACGACCTGGAGAACGGCTGGCGCTGGAGGTCCCCCGCTGTCGTAGAGCTCCTCGGGGATGTGTGCCAGAAGCTCAAGAGCGGGCGGGTGGGGCAGGTCCAGATCGTCTCCGGCTGTCCCACGGAGGTTGCGAGGTGAAGCGCGACGCGACGAAGGGCTCGGCCACGTTGATCCAGCTGACGGCCGAGTCCGCGGACGACGCTGCGCTCGACGAGATCGACGCGGTCGCGGCCGCGGCCTTCGACGTGCCGCAGTTCTCGGCGCGAGAAGAGCTGCGCCGCCCATGGACGCGCTGCTGGGTCGCGCGCGAGGAGCGACGCGCGCTCGCCTTCCTCATCGCGTGGCACGTGGTCGACGAGCTGCACGTGCTCAACGTCGCCACGTGCCCGACCGCGCGGCGACGCGGGCTCGCGACGGCGCTGATGAGCCGCTCGCTCGAGTACGCGCAGCAACAGCAAGTGCGGCTGGTCCTGCTCGAGGTGCGCCGCTCGAACCGGGCGGCGATCCGGCTCTACCGGAAGCTCGGCTTCACGGCGATGGGTGTGCGTCCTCGGTACTACAGCGACAACGGCGAGGACGCGGTCGAGATGGTGCTCTCGCTCGATCCGGCGACCGGCGCGGTGCAGCCAGGCCGCGACGAGATCCGCATCGAGGTCTGACCGGCGCCGCGCCGCTCAGCGCGGGGCAGCTGCCGATGCTGCGGGGAAGCGGGAGACCGCCGCGAGCGGCGGCAGCCGCGCGGCCACCACCTGGAGCGGGGTCAGCAAGAGCGGCCGGAGCAGCGTCTTGGCCCGCTCGTCGAAGGGCTGGAGGAGCGCGTCCGCCTGCCTCATCACCTCGACCAGCCGCTCGGCCATGAGGCGCGCGTCGACGTTGGGGTTCACGTCCTCGAGCCGCTGGATCTCGTCGCGGAGGGAGCTGAGAAGCGAGATGTACCTCGCCAGGGGCGTGTCCGTGATCGGCGCCGAGCCGCTCGGCGCGGTGGGAACGCCGAACTCGACGGTCCGCTTGAACTCGTCCGGGACCGAGCTCGTACGGTTTCGTATGAGCTTCACGTCGAGGGGGACCTTGAACCTCGTCTTCTGCTCGATCTTCTTCTCGACGTGCGCCTTCCCGCGCTTGAACAAGCCCGTGTCCTCGAGCGCGCTGCGCTCCCGCTTCCATTGCGTGTTGTCCTCGAGCGCGCGGATGATGCGGAGGTACGGGTAGTCCGGCTTGGCGAGCTCCATGTAGAGCTCCTTCGCCTCCTTCAGGTTGGCCGGCATCCGCACGGTGAGGTCCGCCATCCAGTCGGTCCACTGCGCGATGTACCGGGCGTCGTAGTCGGCAGCGAGGCCGTCCAGGTCCTTGTCGATCGCGGCGTTCTCTCCGGGCGCGAGCGGAACGACCCACTCTTCTTCCCTCAAGAGATCGGCGCCTCGGCGGACCTTCTCGAGCACCTCGAAGTGCCCCTTCTCGGTGTACGGACCGTCGACCTCTTTCCAGCGCTTCTCCTTGGCGTACTGCTTGCTGCCGATGACCTTCAGCACGTCGTGGCGGTCGGCGAACATGTCGCCCAGCGTGAGCGGGGGGTACTTGCGGTTCGCGCGGCTGTTGTCGCCCGTCTCGTCGTACTTCTCCTCGATGATCGAGTTGACGAAGAAGTCGTAGTAGCGCTTCCGCACCGGCACGGCCTGGAGCATCGCGCGCACGCTCGCGACCAGCTCCGCCTTGTGCGCGATGGGCGTGACCCTCTTCTGCTTGATCAGTGACAGGTAGTACGTGACGTGCCGCTCGAGCTGCTTCTTCAGCTCGGTCTCGTTGAGGTTCGACGTCGGCCGGAGCACCTCGGCCCAGAGCGAGGTGAACCTGTCCCTGGCCCAGTCGACGTCGAGGTGCTCGACGTCGCTCAGCATCAGGTAGAGCTTGAGGTTGTTCCGCTCGCGCAGGTAGTGCTCTCCCTTCGCGAGCTTGAGGCGATCCTCGAGCCGCTGCTTGCACGGGATCACGAAGCCGTTCTGGAGGCTCGCGACGTAGACGTGCAACAGCGGGGGATAGACCGTCTCTCCCTGGAACATCGTCCAGCCCATCCCGTCCGGCGGTCCCTCCTCGCGCGCCCTGTCGATCTCTTGCAGCCGATCCAGCGCGGGCCGCAGCGCGGCGAGCTTGTCCGAGAGCGGTCGCGTGTCCTCCCACCGGAGCGCGCTGACGGCGCGCCCGTCTGCCTCGACCTCGCGCAGGAAGTCGCGGTTGTTGGCGAACGACACCAGGCTCGGGATCGCCAGGATGACCCCGAGGGTCGCCGCCGCCGCGCTGATCGCGCCGCGCACGACGCGCTGGCGCCGGATCTCGCTCGCGCTCCTCGCGGCGATGTCCCCGTCCGGGAAGACGACGTTCATGAACACGTCGTGGAGGAAGTAGCTCTTCGACTCCACGATCTGCTGAGCCACGGCCTCGTGCGTGCGGATCCCCATCGCCTGGCCCATGCGCTGGAGCACCCGGTCGAGCGGCCTGCCCTCTTGCGTGCCGCTCGTGAAGTAAAAGCCGCGGAAGATGGGCGTGCCCTGGAACGCGTTGACCATGAAGACGGTCGAGACCAGATCGGAGAGGTTCCGGCGGATGCCCGAGAACTCGAGCGGGAACTGGTAGACGCGCTCGCGCCCCTCCCGGCTGCGCTCCATGACGAGCCGCTTCAGCGAGCGACCGTGGACCTGCTTCGCCATGGCGTCGAACTCGGCGTCGAAGAGCCTTCCCGGGTCGGTCTTGTCCGCGCTCAGCTTGAGCGTCGCCCCCCACGCCTGGGCGCGGTCGCTCTTGCGCATGTCGCCGAAGAACTCCGAGAAGCCCGCGATGAGATCGCACTTCGTGAACAGGAGATAGACGGGCAGCACCATGTGGAGCTGCGTCATGACCTCGTCGATGCGCGCCCGGAGCTTCTTCCCCATCTGCTCGATGTGCTGCTCGTTCGCGTCGATGAGATCCGCCACGCTCACCGCAACGAGGATGCCGTTGAGCGGGCGGCGGGCGCGGTGCTTGAGGAGCATCTGCAGGAACGCGATCCACTCCTCATGGTCGTCCTGCTCCGTCGTGTAGCGCCCCGCGGTGTCGAGGAGGATCGCCTCGTTGGTGAACCACCAGTCGCAGTTCCGCGTCCCGCCGACGCCGCGGACGCCGCCGCCGTTGCTCGGGTGCGCGTAGGGGAAGACCAGGCCGGAGTGCTTGAGCGCCGTCGTCTTCCCCGCCCCGGGCGGGCCGATGATGACGTACCAGGGCAGCGAGTAGAGCGCGGCGCTGCCGTTCTTCTTGCCCTTGCCGAGCTTCGAGGTCTTCAGCGCGCTGATGCCGCCCTGGACCTGTCGCTGGAGCTCCTGGATCTCGGCGCGCCGCTCGGGCCGCGCGTTGAGCGCCTGCTGCGCCCCCTGCTGGACGATCGCGCGCTCCAGGGCGGACGCGGCGCGCCCCGCCTTGACGCGGCGGTACACGAAGAGCGCGATCGCGGCGAGCGCGATGACGACGCTCGCCGCGATCGGGATCGCCGTGGACAGGCCGAACGTGAAGTACGCCGCCCACGAGATGAGGAGCAACAGCCCGAAGAGGACCCACAACACGCCAGAGACGATACCACCGGTCTCCGCGTCCGCAGCACGTCCCAGGCGCCGCGCGGCGATCGGCGGCGCGCCGCGTGGTGCCGCCGCGCCAGCGCAAGCAGCTGGCGCGCGGCGCCCCCTGGATCAGTCGTCGCCGCGCTCGTAGTCGCCCGGATCGAGCGCGGCGTCGGTCTCCTCGCCGGCAGCGAGCCGGCGCGAACGGACCGCGTCCAGGGCGATGTCGATCACCTCGAGCCGCGTCGACGGGGCGTAGTACTCCTTCTCCGAGACCTGCGGCAGCTCCGCGAGCCTGGCCGCGACCACCTCGCGGTCGTCCTCCTCCAGATCGAGCGCCGCCGGATCGCCGCTCAGCGAATCCTCGGCCAGATCCCGCGCGACCTCCGCGCCTGGATCGCGCGAGAGCGCCTCGCGGACGAAGAGCACCGGGCTGAACGCGAGGTAGACCGACTCGAACTCCAGCTGCCAGTAGGTCGGGTCCTCTCCGTCCATGCGCCACCACGACGCGTGCCGGCGCCGGATGACCTCGCCGAAGTAGACGCCCGCCATGTGCGCGACCACCGGCAACGCCTCGACCCTCTCCGACGTCGCACCACGCGCCTGCTCGAGGTAGTGGTCGAGCACGGGCAAGGTCTCCGGCCGATAGTCAAGACGTACGCCGAGGGCGCGCTCCACAAACCGCACGCACCCCTCGGCGAGGTCTTCCACGGCGGGTGGCGGAGGCGGCGCGGGCGGCGCGACAACAGCTGCAGCGGACAGACCAGACTCGGCGGACCGCTCCGCAGAAATCGGAGAGGCACCTGCACCGTTCTGTTTGGTATTCATGGGCTCCACGCTATCCTTCTCCGGTGCGGGTGGCCGCTAGTCAACGTGGTCGTGCTGGGAGCGCCTCCGCTGGCTGGGTGGTCGCAGCAGTCCGGGCGGTTTCGGACGTTTCGGGTTCTTCGGGTTGGAACGCGGCCGGCCCTCGATCATCG